>NZ_BQXN01000019.1:0-46085 GCF_045862745.1 Furfurilactobacillus entadae
TCAGGTAACGTAAAAGGACACTCATGGACTAAAACCCGTCCATAAGCGTCCTTTTACGTTACCTGAGTGAGCCTAATCGCGCGCCAGCGCGCTCTCTTTTAATTAAACGTCTTCAACGATTCCATGATCAAATCAATAAACCGTTGTCGCTCGATCTTTAACAAGACCAATGTGTTCTTCGGTTTATCCGTCAGATCATAATAATCACACACTGTTTCACCCTTCGTCAGTTCGCCCTTTGTTTCAACATCCACGTTGAGTTGCTCCCCTTCAAACATGGTTGGGTCAATCAACCATGCAATCGTACAAGGATCATGCAACGGCGCCCCCGTGAAGCCCCATTTTGGCGCTTCATGGTAGCGTTCAAAGAAGTTTAACAGTCCTTCAAAGGCATGGGCCACCGGATTATTGATCTTACCAATGGCTGTAATTTCATCTTTCATAATTTGGGCCTGGTGTGTGACGTTCAACGGCGCCATCACCATTGGAATCCCAGAATTCATGACAATCTTGGCCGCTTCAGGGTCCACGTAAATATTGAACTCAACGGATGGGGTCCAGTTACCTAACCCCATGGCCCCGCCCATATAAACGATTTGTTTTAACTGCTTTGCAAGCTCCGGATAAACCCGTAGGAACAGGGCCGCATTCGTCATCGGCCCGGTCACCACTAGTGTCACCGGCTCCTGACTATTTCGGACCGTTTCAGCCATTAATTCAATGGCTGGGCGTGATTGGGGTTCAAACGTTGGATCTGGCAGTTCTGCCCCATCCAGCCCACTTTCCCCGTGAACGTTACCAGCTGTTGCCAATGGTTGAACCAGCGGGGTCTGGTTTCCCGCAGCCACCGGAATGTCCTGCCGCTTCATCAGCGTCAATAGCCGCAACGCATTGTTCAACGTTTTAGCAGGTGTTTGATTCCCAGCCGATGTGGTGACGGCCGCTAATTCAATTTTAGGTGAAGCAATTGCCATCATCATGGCCAGTGCGTCATCATGCCCCGGATCACAATCCAAAATAATTTTTGTCATTAAAACTGACTCCCTTCAGTGTCCCCAACGTTATCTTTATTAAACCATTTTTGCGCTCACTGCTCACCAAATGTGGCTAAAAGACTCTGCGCACCTGCCACCGTTACCTCACGCGGCGTGTTCCCCGCAAACCGTTCATGAGCCACAGCTTCCGCATTACTGGAAAGCTCAGCAGACGATAACTTGTAATCACTAAACGGATGAAGACCCAAAATTTGGTCACGAAACGCTTTGTACGCTCGAACGGCAATAAGCGTCGTTTGCGCTTCTGGTGCGTTTTCAGGATAAACAGCTCCCAAGATTTGGCCGATTTCACGAACTTTGTGTGGCATTGCTGGGCCGACATAGGCCATCACCCCTGGCAACGCGTAGGCCACAGCCTCACCGTGGACAATATGGTACTTTGAGCCCAAAACATGGGCAATTGAATGACCAACATTCGTCCCTGCGTTGTTCAACATCCACCCTGCCAGTGTAGCGGCCACCATCACACGTTCACGCGCTTCACGATCCTGTCCGTTATTAACGGCTCGTGGCAAGTAGTTGTACAGAAGAAACATCACTTTCTCACAGATTGCATCCGTTACTGGTGACGCCAAGTTTGATAAATAGCCTTCCGCTGCATGAGAAAAGGCGTCCAACCCTGTCGCAATTGTCATGCTCTTGGGCAATGATAGTAGCAGATCTGGATTCAATACCGCATATTCACTAACCGCACCATCAGCCAGAATTGCCGTTTTTTGTTGTGTTTCTTCATCCGTCACAACCAAGGCGTTCGACATTTCACTACCTGTTCCAGAAGTTGTTGGCACAGCAATCAAGCCGTGACATGGTTTTATAACCGCCGATGGTTCCAAATAATCCTTGATCCGACCACCATTTGTTCGAACGATATTAATTCCCCGAGCAACGTCGATTGAACTCCCGCCGCCAATCGCAATAATCGCATCCGCATGGTGTGCTTCAAACGCCTCGACCCCCGCGTCAACAACCGCCGTTGACGGATCTGAAACCACTTGGTCAAAGATGGCGATTTCGATGCCAGCCGCTGTTAGTGCGGCCTCCGCTTCTTTAACGAGAGCGACCTGGGTTAAAAAATGGTCCATAACAAACAACGGCCGTTGATAGCCCGTTGCCGCCATGATCTCACACAAGGTCTGATCCAAATGATCTGTCGTGACAACTTTAACCTGCTGTAATAATTTAAATTCCATCTTTTTGTGCCCCTTCGATAAATAATTGTCGTTGAAACAACCCACTCAAAGCTTGAATTGCTGGTCCAGTCGTTAATGCAGCGACGATTGTAATCACCCCAAATTGACCACCAAGCAGGACGCCGACCACCATTAAGCAGCCATCAAACGTCATCTTACTTCGTCGCAAACTCCACCCTGTTTTATCACGAATGGTTAGCATGAACCCGTTAAACGGGTCAACACCAATATCAGCAGCCACGAAGAGACTAATGCCTAGATAGTACAAACTAATCCCCACGACACCGGCACCAATCCTGGTCAACAGCGCGGTGTTCGTGAACAAATATGGATACAAATGCGACCCAATACTGATAAAAAGTCCATACGGGACAAGGTACATTACCGTTCCGATGTTAACGTAGCGCCGACCAATCAAAAACAAGAGCACGATTAACACCACGTTAAATACATTGGAGACCATCCCCAGCTGAACTCGCGGAATATGAAATGCTGCGCGTAATCCATCGTAGATGATTCCAACCGGATCGTTACCCAGGCGTGTATTGTTGTTAAATGCCACGCCAATACAAACTAAGAAGATCCCCGTTAGTGCGACGAGGATCCGTTTTGGCGTCAACTGTTGCTTACTCACAACGATCGCCTACAGACCAAGTTCACGAGCAGCAGCGTCCGCATTTTGGCAAAACTCCCGAACTTTATCAATGTCCTTTTCCATGTTTCCGCCTTCGTATTTGATGCTGGTCCGGGTCAATGAATCCACCCCATACGGCTTGATTTTCCGAATGGCATCGCCCACATTTTCAGGACCCATTCCTCCAGCTTCAATGACTGGCACATCCACTTCTTGAACGATTCGTGCATCAATGTCCCAATTATGTGTTTCGCCACTAGCACCAATTCCCGTATCATGAGCGAGACCTGAGTCTAATAAAATGTAGTCAACGAACGGTGCAAAGTGTTTGGCACGATCAATTGCGGATTCATTATCGACTAATACCGCTTGCATCAGTTCGGTGTTCGGTGCCACTTCCTTAAGCCGTTTGGCAAACGTTTCATCTGCTGCATAACCATCGCCGGCAATGTGGAGAATGTCTGGTTGAATTTCTTTAGCTAAGTCCAGCACTTCTTCTGGGTCGTTTGTCAGCATAATGGCAACCGACGTCACGCCACGACGTTTTGCTTCGTCAAAAATTTTATGAACCCGGTCAATTGGCACGCGATGTGCGGGCACACCACCATGTTGCATGGGGACTAACCCAATGTTATCTGCGCCGGCTTCCATCGTGGCAACACTCTCATCGTACTGAATTAGTGAGTAAATTTGTTTGATCATTATTATTTCTCCTTAGTTAGCGACTACATCGCTGGTTAATTTGTGTTGCAACTGTGTTGTTGTAATGTCAGGAACTGATTTCGTACTTTCTAAGGCGATACTTGAAGCTGCCTGGGCAATCCGCCCCACCTCATTAAGCTTCCGTTGTGGATCGGTGAAGTAACTCCATGTAATGGCGGCCATTCCACAATCACCAGCCCCATTCGCGTTAACAATCGTTGTATTAAACGGTCGAATAAGCGTTGTTTCGTCATGATTTGCACATAAAATTCCGGCGGCCCCCAGTGAAATAAAGACGTTTTGGACACCACGATCTAAGAGCGCTTGTCCTGCTTCATGAGCTGAAGCAGTGTCATGGATCTCAATCCCTGTCAGAAGCGATGCCTCGAGTGCATTGGGCTTCAAAACCATTAGCTTATCCAAAATCCCATCAAAATGGTGCGCTTTAATCGTTGAGACCGTGTCACCAAATAACGGTGCTGTCACATTGTTTCCAATCCAATTCAACGTCTCAGGATTTAAATTTGCGTCCAATAAACAAATGCTTGCTTGGTTGATAAATGATAGACGCTTTTCCAAGAATGCTGGTGTGATCTGCTGACAAATATCCATGTCATTGACGCCTACCAACATGTCACCCGTTTCATCCGTAATGTACATATACGTCGATGAATGGCGGTCCTTTTCCTGTTCCGCGTAGTCTAAATGAATTTGTTGCTTTTCACAGGACGCTGCTAACAACTGCCCATTGTAATCATCGCCGTAGACCGTGATTAAATACGTGGGGACATCTAGGTGGGCCAAATTCTGAGCGATATTTTGCCCGACACCCCCGACCGACATTCCAACAACCCCTGGATTGGAATCTCGCTCAACCACCTTTTCACGCGGCATTCCAAAAATATCCATATTCATGCCACCAATAACGACAACATAGCCTTCAGTTGGCTCACTTTGTGAATGATTCATCAGAATTATCCTCCATCACTTAAAATCGCCTTTACTGACACTTGTTTATTCGTATAAACATTTGACATGTTTAAAGTAACATCTAATCAAAGCGCCTGTCAACAGCGAATGTTAGCGCTATCATTTTTTTAATTGATGTTGTCTTACGCGCTAATGCTTAGCCCATTGAGCCTAAACGATTATTTCACAAGCGTTGCCTTTAATACTGCACGACAAAAAGACCACTTTCGTTTTAAGAAAGTGGTCTCGTTTAGCGTTACCTAATCAAAGAGTCGGTGTTGTTTGTCTCTTAATTGATCAACATTCAAGTCTGCATTAACCGCGTCAATGCTCTCCATGCTCAGATATGCTGCCGCATTCGCAACTTGTGCCGTCTCTTCAAATGAGAGCTCATTCTGGCGCGCCCACACCAGTGCTGCCATTGCCGCAGCGCCTGCACCATTAGTATTCATTTGATGAATGGCCTGCTCAGGGTAAAAGCGTTGCTGATCACCGCTTTGATACAACATGCCAAGAGCATCAATATAGATAAAAATGTTCTCAACACCTTGTTGATGCAAAATCTCACCACAACGCCGAGCAGAAGTTTCATCCGTGACACTTATATCCGCTAAGACCGGCGCCTCAAGGGCGTTTAAAACAAGTGTATCTAACGCGCCTAACTGTGGCCGTAACCGGGGCGCCTTTGTGGCCGACACTGCTTTCGCAAAAAGTGGTCGGGTACAATGCTCATATAACCAAGCAACGGTTTCTTGTGGGAGATTTGAATCAATGACCACCACCGTTGAGTTATTGATCACATCTAATCGTTCTGCCAAAAAGTCAGGCGTCAACCGGTCATTAATTGTCATATCATCTAATCCAACCACCCGGTCACCACTGGGTTGATTAACAAACAGGTACGTCGATGAATTGGTATTTGCCAATTGCTTTGAATACGTAATATCGATGTCATTTGCAAGCGCATCAGCCTTAAATTGTTCACCGTTATTATCGTCTCCGTAAACTGAAATAAAGTAGTTTGGAAGTCCTAGTTTGCGTAGATTGAGTGCCATGTTCCGGCCCAACCCACCAACTGCATAATAAACACGCCCAGCCGTTGAGCTTTTATCCACGATATTAGCATCCGCAACGCCAAAGATATCCATGTTGACACCACCGATCACGGTCACGTAACTTGGCGGTGTGACAATGTAGCCTTTCCCCCGCAGATACCCTCTTTTCATTAAATTAGAGATATGAGCGGCGACACCAGAACGCGTAATACCGGCGAGTTCGGCCAGTTCATTTTGACTGATCATTGGATTTTGTTTAATCCATGCCAGGATCTGTGCTTCTCGTTCTGTCATGACTGTTCTTCACCTCTTGTTGATTGCTTCCTTTAGCGTTTATTCTTACATAAATTGATTGTCTCCCTAACATCTTAGCATTGCCGCGACCGCTATGGCGAGTTCCTAAATAAGAATCCTTGTTTATCTGATAAAATCGTTATATGATGTATTCGTCATATGAAAGGATTGTCATTTATGTTGATTGATCAAAACCCGTTACCAACCAAGCTCATTAACGAAACGCACACCATCTTTATGCTCCTCAGTAACCCCACACGCATGCAATTATTGAACATTTTGGAACAACAATCTGCCAACGTTTCTGAGTTGAGCGAAGCTCTTGGCCTAGAACAGTCTGCAGTTTCACACCAGCTTGCCTTACTCAAAAAGCACCAGCTCATTACCGCAACCCGCGTTGGCAAAACCAACGTTTATCAACTCGATGATCCACACATCATGGACGTCTTAAACGAAGCCCTTGCCCATGCAGATCACGTCATTAGGAGGCGCCACCATGGTGAATAACACCACCCAAATAACGTTACGACTCGCACTAACCACAGAGATCATTTCACTAGCCTGGATGGCCGGAGAATTTTTACTCGGCGTTTACGCTGGCCTCGCTGCCCATTCCGTCTTGCTTATTGCTTTTGGTTTGGATAGTCTCTTAGAAATCATTGCCGGAGGTGCGCTCATCTGGCGGCTTCAAAAAGAACGTCATGGGGCGGATGAAGCGACCATCGCCCGGGCAGAAGCTCGCTCAACCAAGTTGGTCGGTGCCGTTCTCTTTCTTCTGGCCGCTTACGTCACAATCATTTCCATCGTTAACCTCGTGAATCATCAGGGCGCCGATACGAGTTTATTAGGAATTATTGTCGCCGTGGTTTCCGTACTCTTTATGCCAATTCTCGCGGTCGCAAAACGACGCCTTGGCCAATCACTTCACTCAGCCGCCCTCATCGAAGACGGCATGTGCAACTTCACTTGTGCTTACATGGCCGGCACGGTCTTACTCGGTGCCCTAGCAACCACCTTTCTTGGATGGTGGTGGGCAGACTCAGTTGCTGCATTGGTGCTGGTGTACTTTATTGCCCGTGAAGCACTGGAAGCCTTCCAGGACGAAGATTAACGCCATAAAAGGCACCCATGGAAAAATCCATGAGTGCCTTTTAATTTTCTCTTATTCAGCAATGTTAGTCACGGTCCAGTTCACGTGTTGCCATCAATGGCCGACGTGAATAGGATCGGCGTTTTAGCCCCTCCAAAATCAATGTTGGAAGCACCATCGCAATAAGACTAATCAACCATTGCCCCGGCGTTAAACTGGTTAACCCAAGCGCCGTTTGTAAAACAGGGATGGCGGCAATTGCGATAACGGCAAGCCCCGCACCGGCCAATGCCCAGTTCAATGATTTATTCGCTTTAATTGACGCCCACGTCAACGGTTCGCGCCGTTTGATTGGGTAGATGTCAATCATTGACCCAATGGCCAAGACAACGAACAGCATCGTGGACCCGACGACCGCCTGATTTGCAGTTAGGCCAAACCGACCCAATGCGTAGATTCCGAGCGTTAACACCGTGTAAATTCCAGCTCGCCAGGCCATCCGCACACCTAATCCATCAGCAAAGATACTTCGATCATTTGGCACAGGTGGTTGGTTCATCACGTTTGCTTCACCTGGTTCCCGAGCAATGTAAAAGCCTGGAATTCCATCCGCCAACACATTGATCAGTAGCAGCTGTTCCGCAATCAGTGGTGCACCCCACCCCATCAGAACACTCCCTAACATTAGGAAGATCTGGGCAAAGTTAACCCCAACCAGGAACTCAACGGCCTTTAAGATGTTTTGGTAAATCGTCCGGCCAGTTGAAACCGCGTCAATGATTGTCGCAAAGTTATCGTCCGTCAGGATCATGTCAGCGGCACCCTTTGCCACCTCCGTCCCGGTAATTCCCATGGCGATCCCAACGTTAGCAGCCTTCAGTGCTGGTGCGTCATTCACTCCATCACCCGTCATGGCAACGATCTTGCCATGACTCTGCCATGCGTTAACGATCCGGATCTTATCTTCTGGCGACACCCGGGCAAAAACGCTCACATGCTCAACGTTCTTTGCCAACGTTTCATCATCCCACTTGTTTAACTCGGCACCAGTCACAGCCAGGTCGCCCTGCTCATAGATCCCAATTGCTTCCGCAATGGCCCGCGCTGTTTCCTTGTGATCACCGGTAATCATGACTGGCTTGATCCCCGCAGCACGTGCCTTTGCAACGGCTGGCGCTGCTTCTGGTCGTGGCGGATCGATCAACCCAATGATACCGGCAAACGTCAGGTCATGCTCAAGGGCCTCAAGGTCGCGGCCTGGATCTTCATCAAAGACCCGGTAACCTACTGAAAGCACCCGCAGTGCGTCATGCGCAAACGCATCATGGACCCGTGTTAGCTCACGTTCTTCTGGGGCTCCTAAAGTAACCGGCAACCGGTCAACAGCCCCTTTGACGATCAGCATGAACCGTCCATCAGAAAGCTCATGCAACGTTGACATGGTTTTAACGGCTGATGAAAATGGTCGTTCAGCAATTCGGGGTGCTGATTGTTCAAATATTTCCCGGGACATATTATGCTGTTGAAGCATCCGCACGATGGCTAACTCCGTGGCGTCACCAGCCGTTTGTTCGCCATCTGGCGTTTCAACAATGGTCGCGTTTGTCGCCAAGCCAAAGTAGCGCATCAGCGTTTCGGCCGCTGGTGATAACGGCTGTTCCTGACTAACTGTGGTAACCGCTTCGCCAGGCGCCCATAACCGGGTAATCGTCATCTTGTTTTGCGTCAACGTTCCTGTCTTATCAGACGCAATGACATCAACACTCCCAATGGTTTCAACGGCACCAATTTGACGAATGATTGCATTCTTCTTGGCCATCTTTTGAACCCCAACGGCTAAACTAATCGTCACAATGACCGGCAATGTTTCCGGCACCGCGGCAACCGCTAAGGAAATTCCCATCATCAGGTTATCAGCAGTGCTGCCTAATGATTGCAGCATGCTCAATAAGAAGATGATAATTCCGCCGATCACGGCTACGCCCGTCAACGTTAACGTGAGTCGAGACAAGCGTTTCTGGAGCAAAGTCTTTTTCGGTTTTGTGGCGTTTAGTAAGTCCGCAATTTGACCTAGTTCTGTTTTCATCCCAATGGCAGAAACAATCATTGTTCCTGACCCACGGGTTACGGCAGTTCCGGCAAACACCCGGTTTACCTGATCACCAATGGAGGTCACATCGTCACCGTTGCCAGTCAGTGATTTTTCGGCCGCTTCACTTTCACCCGTTAAGATGGCTTCATCCACTGCCAATGAGGTTACAGTTTCTAAAATTCCATCCGCAGGTACGCGATCTCCTGCACTTAAAAGCACCACGTCACCAACCACGATGTCTGCGGCGGGAACTTCTAATTCTTTTCCATTCCGCCGAACACGCGCCGTTGGGACACTCATTTCTTTAAGTGCTGCTAGTGCACGCTCCGCACTCTGTTCTTGATACAGCCCAATTGCGACGTTCAAAACAACGATTGCACCAATCACAATCGGTTTCGTCCACCCACCGTTTAAGGCAATGGCCATGTACGTCGACAGCGCAACCGCAATCAGTAAGATAATGGCCGTCACTTCTGTTAATTGTTCGGCAATCTTCTTCCAAATGCTTGGCGCTTTGGGTTCTTGCAATTCATTCTTTCCATAGGCTGCCTGCCGCTCGCTCACGGCCTGCTCACTTAATCCTTGACGGATGAAGTGGTGGTTTGTTTTTTCCTGTGCAATCTGGTTCATCGCCTCAGTCCTTTCTGTAGCTGGCTTCGGTGGAATCGATCGCGACATAACAACGCTCAGTTGCGCAGATGTACGACTCGTTAGTCTCCATTTTAACAGTTAAACTAATCATCGCGCAAAGTTTATGCTTATATTCATTTCAAATGTCGTTTCGGTTCCGCTTAAACACTATTAAGCATACGCCAATTATTACCATAATCCAAAATACCGAAATCCTTGCCCTAAGCCATATTCCACGGTGCGACTAATGATTGACCCAGCGTCGCCTTAGTTCAAGACTATGCTACACTGGAAACATTGCTTTATCTAAAGGAGTTAAGAATGCCAAATCACGATAACACTGACGGACCACAAATTCACCAACTGCGGTTGATCGCCGTTACCCTCACCATGATTGGCGGGTTTATTGATGCATACACATTCGTCCAACGTGGGGGCGCCCTTGCAGCAGGTCAAACCGGGAACCTCATTTTCTTAAGCGTGGACGTTGCGAAACATAACTTGCCAGGGGTCTTCACGAAGTTTATTACCGTGATTTTCTTTTCGATCGGCGTCCTCACGGTGACCATTTTTAAACACCGTCATAAAACGCATTACTGGCGGATTCCCAGTCTGGCCATTGAATTTCTGGTCTGCCTCATCGTTGGCTTTCTTCCAACCAGTGTTGCTAATTTTTTCATCGTTCCACCGTTAGCATTAGCCATGGCCATGCAAACAACTGCGTTTAGTAAGATTGAGGGCCGCGCGTATAACAACGTGTTCTCAACCGGAAACCTAAAAAAGGCCATGATCGCCATTGGTGAATATCATTACCACCATGACCAGCAACAACTCACAACCGCACTCATCTTCTTTGAACTTGTCGGCGGATTTGCCGGTGGGGCCGTTATTTCCGCACTTTTGCAACGCTTCTGGGGCCCACACACCATTTGGGGCGCTTGCATTGCACTTATCGTTATCGCCGGTTATTACGCCCGTGCAGTCCACCGAAAGGTGATTCGTTCATGATGGGCACCGTGCGCATCACCCAAAATTTAGCTTCAGTTAGTCTGTTTAACTAAAAACGACTGACCTTCCAAAATCTCATTGGAAAGTCAGTCGTTTTATTTCGCACTTATAGTACAACGTTAGCCTTGCGTCTCGTTGTGGAAGTGACTTGGTGCTGGATCGGCCATGTCATTCAACGTTGCCATGTCGGCTGCCGTAATTTCAAAGTCCAGCTCCTTATTGGCCGCAATGTGTGCCTCACTGGTCGCCTTTGGTAGTGGCAACACCTCGTTTTGCAGGCAGAAACGAAGTGCTAATTGCGCCACGCTCACCCCGTATTTATCTGCCATTGTCGTCACCACGGCGTTATCCAGGAGGTCCCCGGTTGCTAATGGTGAGTAGGCTTCAATCAAGATGTCGTTTTGTTTAGCAAACGTCGTGATCTTTGGTTCTGTAAACCCAATGTAGTACTGAATTTGGTCAACCTGTGGCATTATTTCAGCCGTTGCCATCACGTTTTGCAAATCATGCACATTAAAGTTTGAAACTCCGATGGCCTTTACACGACCACTCTTATAAATTTCTTCCATTGCGCGCCACACAGCGACGTTATCAGCGTCATGGTTCGTGCCAATGTTGCCCCATGGCCACGGCGCATGAATCAAATATAAATCAAGGTAATCAACGTCCAGTGCAGCAAACGTTACTTCAAAATCTGCCAACGCACCCTCATACGTTTTCGTTTCTGCGGGTAGCTTTGACGTCAAAAAGATGTCTGATCGAGGAATCCCCGAATCGCGGATCGCCTGACCAACACTTGCTTCATTTTGATAAGCTTTCGCCGTATCAATGTGCCGATAGCCCAGTTTCAACGCGTTAGCAACGGCGTTATAGGCCACCTCGCCCGCGGGAATCTGCCACGTCCCAAAGCCAACTTTCGGAATTTGAACCCCGTTACTTAACGAATAAGTCTCTGTTACAACAGTCATTGAATCATCCTCCACTTTCAAACTTTGAACACGTGTATCATAACGCTTTTGACGCCAAAAGACGCTGAGTAACCCCTCGGTTGCCTAACCAATCGTTACGCGGCCGTGCGGGTCTTTTTCAGCATCATAAAAATTAACGATCAGTAAGATGACACAGACCGTCAAAGCAACCGCAAAGGCCACGTGCATCCCATAAATGAACACAGCTGGTTGACCGGCAAGGTACCCACTCACATGGTGGCCAACCTTGTGCCCCATCGCTGAAAATAGAATCGTTGTTGAGGCCGCAATTCCCGTCACCATGCCTAATTCACGGGCAAACGCGTTGATCCCACCAGCGGCGCCCAATTGTTGACTTGGGACAGAGCCCATTGATAGGGCATTATTGGGCGCTTGGAACGTTCCGTTACCAAACCCAAGAATCGCAATCCCGACGCCAAAAACCGCCATTGATGTCGATTGACCGACAAGAATCAGGCTCAACTGGCCAATCGTTAATAACAAAAGACCGACAAGGGACAATCGATTAGCCCCGAGTTTATCGGCAATGGCCCCGGAAATTGGCGAGGCAATGAGCTGCGCCACCGGAAAGATCATCAGTAATAGCCCCGCTGTTTGCGGTTTGATTTGGCGCGCATTTTCTAAATAAAATGGCGTAATCACATTGAAGAAAAAGTTTGTCATAAAAATAAACAGGGCACTGGTTAAGCTCACGGAAAATTGCCGGTTTTTAAACAGGCCAAAGTCAAGAATTGGGTCGTCACTATGAAGCTCATGCCAAATGAAACTTCCTAATAATACAATTGCCAAAACAAACGCACCGACGATCAGTCCGTTTGAAAACCCAACCTGTTGCCCAATAAAGAACGCCCCAAACAGTAAGATCAATCCAGGAACAAGTAGCGTCGCGCCCAGTCGATCAAACGCTGATAAAGCCGTTGTTTTATCTTTGTTTAACACAACAGCCCCCAAAATCATCAACGCGATCCCAACCAGAACGTTGATCCAAAAGATGTAGCCCCACGGCAAAAAGCCCAGTAATAGTCCCCCAATTCCGGGCCCCATAATCGCGCCTAGTGCGGCAATGAACCCGGTAATTCCCAGGGCACGACCACGTTCTGCCATCGGAAAGGCTTCTGTGATGATGCCAAGGTTAGTGGCCATCGTCATTGCAGCGCCGATCCCCTGAATCACACGGGCAAACAATAATAACTGGAGGTTACTTCTAAACCCTGCTAAGAGTGACCCGATGGTAAACAAGATCATTCAAATTTTAAAAATGCGATTCTTTCCCAATGCATCCCCAAGTTTTCCAAAGATGAGTAATAGTGAACAGATGGTGACCAAATAAATTGATGCGATCCATTCGGCTTGGTTCATGGGGATGTTTAACCCCTTGCTAATAACCGGGAGAGCCACGTTAACAATGCTACCATCCAGTGTGTCCATAAATGCGAAAAATGATACGGCGGCTAAAATTAGCCACCGGTGTGGTGAATGTGTTGTCGTTTCCATCAGTCTTTATCCTCTTTTCTGTTAATTCAAAACGTTTGTTATCAAACAACGCCAAACTCGCTCCAAAGCACCAGTGTGCCTCAGAAGCGAGTTTGCTTGTCATCTTAATTAAAGTTGTTATGTCGTTCTTGGTGCTTTATTTCGGTTGTTCATCATCACGGTAGTACGCTGGCGCCGTCGTTTCAACTGGATGTTCACGTAGCCATGTGGCAATTTGTGCGCCCAGCTGGTCACCCATTGGTCCAGCGGCGTTAATCTGCGCCTGGGTGATTTGGTCCACGTGAATGCCCGCGGTAACCGTGCAACTACCGGTCAGCACTGGCTGGACATGGTTAACGATTCGGTCGCTCACGTAGTCATCCTTGTGAAACCGACCATCATGGCTCGGATAACGAACGGTTTGAACCGGCGTCGTTGCCGTGAGCGTTGTGACGTCCCCAATGTGGGGATGATCACCACCAGTAACTACAATCAGAACGTCCGGGCCAATTTGGGTGATGGTGGCACTGATCGTGTAGTCTTCTGCTGTCACACTAAACGTTTCGTTCATCCTTCACTAAGCCCCTTCCACCGATTGTCTAAGTCATTTTCAATTCCCAATGCATCAAGGGTCTTCATGGTCTGATGATTGATAAGATCCTGAATGGTGTGCGGGTGATTGTAAAACGCCGGAATTGGTGGAATCATCTGAACCCCTAGCCGAGCAAGCCGTGTCATGTTTTCTAAGTGAATCACACTCAGTGGTGTTTCACGTGGAACAATAATTAACCGTCGTTGCTCCTTCATCGTGACATCCGCTGCACGGGCAATCAGGTTTTCACCGTACCCGCTGGCAATACCAGCAATGGTCTTCATGCTCGCCGGTACAATAACCATCCCGTCATGGAGAAACGACCCACTGGCAATCGCTGCTCCCTGATCGTTTGGATGGTAATTGAAGTCAGCCAGTGCCTCCATCTCTGCCAATGATAACGACGTCTCTAGCGCTAAATTTTTCTTCGCCCACGTGCTCATCACTAAGTGTGTTTCAACATTCGAAACTTCATGTAACGCCTTTAGTAGCGCTACTGCATACACCGTGCCAGACGCACCGGTCACACCCACAACAATTCGTTTCATCGCACACCCTCCAGTTTGCTTACTTCAAATATTTTTGCCAGTCGGCGACCTCTTTAAACTGGGCCCGAATAAAGTGTTCCTTCATATCAAACGGAACGGTTCCATCAAGAATCAACTTAGATGACATTCCGGCTGTTCTAATTGACTTAGGATCATATTCAGGTCGTTCCGATGGATCCAACGGGTGATTGCGCATGCCCGGTAACACCACGATGTCTTGATCCGCTTGAAACCGTGTATTTACCGTCCACATCACATCATTCATATCAAAAATATCCACATCGTCATCCACCAGGATCACGGACTTCAATTCTTTGAAAGCAGAGAAGGCAAGGAGCGCTGCCTGCCGTTGAATCCCCTCATCTGCCAGGCTTTCTTTGTGGATCTGCATGATCGTCATGAGCTTTCCGCCACCTGCTGGCGGGTTAAACACGTTGAGCACCTTGCCAGGAATGGCCCGACTCGTTAACGATAGAATGCTTGCTTCCGTTGGAATTCCGGCCAAGTTTACGTGTTCTTCGCTGGGGCCAATGACCGTTTGCATAATCGGCTGATCCTTCCGGTGTGTTACGGCGGTTACCTTGATCACCTGCACGGCCGGATTCGCATCCCCATCGTAACCGGGGAATTCGGGCATCGCTTTTCCAGTCTGTGTGTTGATGTCTTCTTGGATCCGTTCGTTTGGCATGATGAATCCTTCAATGGTAAATTCAGACCGTGCTAGGGCCTTTTCATCAACCGTAATGCCATCCACTAATTGGACCGGTTCTTGCCGAATCGCCCCGGCGACACCTAATTCGTTATACCCTAGGGGGGTAGTCGGTGGCTCAAAGGTTGCGCCCACTGTGATGGCTGGATCCAGCCCAATGTTAATGGTTACAGGCATGGGTTGGTTGGCCCGTTCGTATTCATCCGCGAACGCCCCGATGTGGCGCCCACCAGGCATGATGTAGATTCCGATGGTGTCTTTATCCTCCAACACCATCCGGTGAATGGTTACGTCACTCATGGTTTTTGCCATGTTTGAACCGTACACAAGCCCCATTGTGATGTAAGGGCCCGCATCATACGCCGTGTTGGTTGGCGCAGCGATTAGCTTTCGAATGTCAAAGTCTGCGTCTTCCGCCCGGTGAACCACCTCATGCGCGGGGGCATTCGCTTCTGTCACCATCACTGGATCAACGGGGTGTTCAACTGACTCATTCAAAAACTGACCGAGCGTTTTCTCATCATGATGAAACATCAATCCGGTGCGCTTACGGCTAGCAAGTAGTCCAATCAAAACCCGCGTCCCGGTGAAGCCCTTGACGTTGTTAAACATCATCGCTGGCCCCTCTTGGGTTGGCCGTTTTACGGTACCACCAGCCCCGATATAGCGGTAAACACCAGCTAACTCTGCGTTTGGATCGACCAGTTCATTTGTTTCGTGGTACTGGCCTTCAATTGCGGCTAGTTCGGTTAAAACCCGCCGGAGATCATACGGTGGTTGTTTATCTGTCATTTTAAGCGTGCTCCCTTCGTGTCGTTTCTTTATGAAATCAATCATAACCGGCAGTGCATCTTGTAAACAAATCGCGTTTGTCGTAACGTTATTCTCATAAGGAATAATAAAAGGAGACCTTCATGACCATTGATGACCTGCGCGCATTCATCGCCGTTTATAACACCAAGAACGTGTCAAACGCCGCGGTATCGCTTCAAATGACCCAGTCTGCGCTGTCCAAGCGCCTCAAAAATATCCAAGTCGAGGTTCATGCGACGCTCATCAGCACCACGAACCGTCGGCAACTTCAGATCACGGAGAGTGGCGAAGCTTTTTACCGGTCCGCTCAACGCCTCATCGATCAATACGATCACATGGCCGCCGAAATTGCGACCGTCGAGGCGCTTGCCCACGGTAGTTTGCGGTTAGGGAGTGTTCCAGTCGTTGCCCAATTTGGGCTTATTTCGGCCATCAGCACGTTCATGATGGCACATCCAAATGTCAATGTTCACTTAGAGGAAACGGAGGGCCAGCGGATCGTTTCAAAGCTACAGGCACAGCAGTTAGACGCCATCATTGTCCGTGACTTGAATACCCGCTACCTCAGAACCGAGGGGCTCACCAAGACCACATTATTAACAGATGAATTAATGGTTGTCTTGCCCGCCACTCATCCGCTGGCTCAGCGCTCCACAATTGCTCTTTCTGACCTTCAAAACGAAGCGTTTACCACCCTTCCACTTGGCTCTGGGGTGTATGAAACGTTGTTTGAGCTCTGCCATGAAGCAGGTTTTGACCCCCACATCCGTTTTGAAAGCACCCACATTGAAACCATTTTGGCGATGGTCACATCAGCCAACCAGGTGTCGTTATTGTTTCGCCAGTCGTTAGCGCCACTCATGACCGATCAACTCGTTGCTCGCCCACTTACGACCCCGTTCTTCAGTCGACTTCAGTTTATTTACGCGAACAATGCGCAGACACCTGCGATTACGCAACTCTTAACTGCGCTCCAGCAAGCAATCGGCTAACTTTCCCCAAAAAATAACTGTCCGTTAGGAGACGTTTCCTAAACGGACAGTTTTTTATTTATCTACTTTGAATTAGAAGTTTGAGCCAGCCGTGTAATCAGCCACCGTGCCATCATGGTTGATGACCTGGCCGTTATGGTCCTGACCATCCGTTGTGAAACTCAGAATCAGCGCCGCTGCTTCGGCAGGCGTGATGACACCTTCACCTTGCATGTTGCCGTTCAGATCTGTTGAAATCACACCAGGCATCACCCCAAAAATGGAAACGGGTTTATTGGCTTCCTTGAACCCAAGGCCCATTGATTTGATCATTACGTTTAATGGTGCCTTCGCCGTCAAGTATGCCAATGGGTTGAAGTATGACTGCGGTTCAATTGGCATCGTTACGTTTACGATCGTCCCGTGGTTCTTTTCTAACGTTGGCAACAACTGCCGGGTCAGTTCGTATGGGCCAATAAAGTCTGTGTGGTTGGTTTCCATCAGTTCTTCTGGCGTGTATTCCCAGGCCGCTTTCCGCATGTCACCTGAAATTCCCGCGTTGTTGACCAGTAAGTTCAGCTCACCAAACTGAGCATTGATCGTGGCCGCCGCTTGGTCCACGACCGTCAAGTCTGATAGATCGACTTGAACAAAATCGACCGGCCCCAGTGGTGCTAACTGTTTCACCGCTTCTTGACCGCGTTCAACAGACCGTGCACCGACCAAAACGTGGTAGCCATCCTTCAATAAGGCTGTTGCTAATTCAAACCCGATGCCCTTGTTGGCGCCCGTTACTAATGCTGTTTTCATGATTTTACTTGCTCCTGTTCATCCACATATTTTTGGTATCTTGCAATTTTATAATCAACTTGATCAAGACTGGCTTCACGCGCCGCAATCTGCTGTTCAATCGCTTTTCGGTGCGCCTTCATCATTTCCAGTCGTTTAGGAATGGTCACATCACCTTCCATGATCCAATCAACGTACTGCTTGATTTGTTGAATCGACATGTCACTATTTTTCAAGTGTGTGATTGTTGCTAACAGCGCCATTTGGGTTTCTGTAAACACCCGGTTGCCAAAGTCATCACGCTCTAAAAACGTTAATAACCCACGCTTGTCGTAATAGCGTAACGTTGACTCCGGTAAGTCAAAGAATGCTGCTGCCTCACTGATTGAATAGGTTGCCATGACGTCCTCCTTTGGTTGATAAGCAGAGTATAGCCCTTAAACCATGGTTTAAGGCAAGCGGATAATTCACAAAAATAAAGGATTTATCGCAGCACGCGCATTAATTACCGTGAGCACGCTGATACTGGCGACCACCACTTAATCCTTCGGCACACTTTGACCACGTTCTCGCTGCCGTTGATGATAGGTTTCAATTTTTTGATCAATGAAATCCAGGTGTGCTTGAATCTGTTGTTGTTCACGTTCCAATCGTCTTTGTTGCGCCGCCAACAAATCAAGCCGTTGGTCAATCGTCTCGTCCCCTTGATCCCGTAAGACTGCATACGTTTGAATCTGTTTCATGGGCATCCCGGTCTGTTTTAACCGGTTAATAAAGGCCATCCACGTTGTGTCAGCGTCATCGTACTCACGTTGATTTATCCGTGACCGATGTGGCGTTATCAATCCCAACTTCTCGTAATACCGTAACGTATCAATGGAAACATGCACCCGCTTTGAAAATGCACCAATTCGCTCCATCATTTGCCCCCTCACCTGCTAATTAACTGAACTTTGCCATCAAAAATGTTAGAAGTCAATTTTCATCATTGACATGGAGTTCACTCCAGCTTGTAGACTTACAGCAATTCATATGAAAGGAAGTCTTAACATGACTGAACAAACACGGTTAGAACGCGGCCAAAAACGGCTGCAAGAAGTTGACGCAAACGCAGCAACCAGTGTCATGACCGCACTGGCAGACATTGCCCCTGACGTTGCCACGTATATCGAAGAATTTGCGTTTGGTGACATTTACTCACGCCCAGGCCTTAGTTTAAAGCAACGGGAACTCATTACCATCACCAGCCTCTTAACACAAGGTGATACAGCCGCACAATTACGGGTCCACATTAATGGGTGCCTTAACGTTGGGCTATCTCGCCAGGAGGTGGTTGAGGCAATCATTCAGTGTCTGCCGTACGTCGGTTTTCCAAAGGTGTTAAACGCACTCACCGTAACGAAACAAGTCTTTAACGAACGTGATTAACAACAAAAAATGCACCGCTAAATGATGACAAAATCATCACTCAGCGGTGCATTTTTGATTATCCTTGTAGTCCCCGTGACTGCCGATCCATATCTTCCACAACGATGTCGAAAATTTCACCAAGTGAGGCACAGTATTTCAAAATGTCCCATGGTTCATTCGTGTGAAAGTGAATTTTAATTAACTCAGCGTCGCCAACGGCAATCAGACTGTCGCCCTTAAAATTTGCCTTAATGTAGCGATCAATGGCGCCTTCATCCAGATCATGCCCATCGATCAAGCATTGTGTATCATACCGAAATTCAATCATTTTAAGTCCATCCTCTTTTTTGTTGGTTAACGAGTCAATTATTCGCCCGTTCCGACCAGTTCTTTCAACGTAAATAACGTGCTGATAAATTCCTGTTGGACCTGGTTTGGTAAAAACGCCTTCCGAACAACTAACGACATGTTAAACCGTTCCTGAACGGGATCATCTAACGTGAGCTGCACCAACCCGTCATCCCGTTGGACCGCGTCATCCACGAGCAAACTAACACCGAGATTCGCACGAACCAGCCCTTTGATCAGAGATAACGTTGGCGTACTATACACAACGTTTGGCGTAAAACCGGCGTACTCGCTGTAGGCTTTCAGCGCCTGCGGGTGCACAAATTTCCCCGTCATCGTCACAAAATTATCGCGCGCTAACTGTTCAAACGAAATGTGCCCCGCGCCTGCTAACGGATGGTTTTGACTCACCACAGCACGGAACGGGTGCGCTGCTAAGGGGGTGATGTTAAGGTTCTCCTCTTGTAGCGGACGCACAGAGCCCAGCAAGGCCATATCAATGTGCCCCGCTTCAAGTTCCTTCAATAATTGATAGGACCCCATTTCAAGTGTTTCTGTGTATTTCAGCAACCCCCGAGAAAACAGCTCGCCAACGACCAGTGGAAACCACATTGTGCCAATAATCGGCGGAATGCCAAACCGAATCTTGGACTGGTTTGCCTGAGCGACTTCACTATGAGCAAGATCTAAATCCTTCAAAATCTGTTGCGCACGTTGGTACAACAATATACCCGCGCGGGTAATTGAAAGCTTGTTATGAGCGCGATCACGCTCAACTAGTGGTGCCCCAAATTCCGTTTCTAACCGTTGAACCGCCACCGTAATTGTCGGCTGGCTCACCTTGAAGCGGGTCGCCACCACCGTGTAATTTTTAAGTTCTACCAGCGCAGAAAAATACGCTAAGTCACGTGTATTCACCAGCTGTGACTCCTTTCGTTCCTCGATCTCTTATGCTTAAGAGTACCATAGTTTACGGTTAACGGGCTGTCACATATCATAACTACCAACAAGTACCCATTAAATCGAATAATTTTTATGATAATCATAAGCATATTATTTAGACGTTGGCCCTTTCCTTGATAAAATCACCACATAATTTAACTTCCGTAAGCTAACCACGTGAGTCAAAAATGAACAACTGGCGGCGCGGATATCTAGCGATAAAAATAAAATGATGATGGTGAGTGAAAAGACATGAGTGAGCAAACTAATTTAAAGTCACGGTTAACTAACCTTTCCGGGTCCCGCAACTATGCAAATATTCGTTTAAAGGCGGCCCAGGGTGTCACAGATGACGGCACTTTACTACGGAAGAGACACGCAATTACTAACGATACTGAGGGCATTGTGTCCACCCACGCAAGTGCCTTATCTGGGTTAATCAAAACAAGCACCCAAATTGGGCGAAATCGTTCAGCCGGCGTTAACAACTGGCTAAACGGCATTCAAGCCATGAATCCTAATGAAACGGCTACTAAAATTCATAACGATCATTTGCCAAACACTGGAATAACCCCGTTGCATCAAATGATGGCAACCATCTTTTCTAGCATTGACTTTCTAATTAAATCCATAAAGCGAAACAAGTAAACTCTCATAACCATAACGGAACCGTTACCCTCTAACCCGGCGTTACTTTCATTCTTGCTTAAACAGGGATAACGACTTGTCTGATTTATTTGCTAAGGGGATGCAAACGCGAAAAAAACTGCAGACCCTTCCTCAGGTAACACAAACAGGGGACCCATGGGAAAATCACCCATCATTACTCTCATTCTCATTTAGACACGGATAACAACTTTTATGTTCTGTAGAACTAAGGGGCCACAAACGCGAGCCAAAGCACAGACCCTTCCTCATCTAACACAAAAACGGCGCTCATGGGAAAATCACCCATAAGCGCCGTTTTTGCGTTACCTGAGCGGGTCTAACCGTGCTTTGGCTCGCTCTTAATCTTTTACTTCCTTAATCGCATCAATAATCGTTCCGTCGCGGTATTCCACCAAGGCCACCGTCCGGTCCGTGAATTCCAATGGTTTTGCGTTACCAACCTTGGCAGCGGCCATCTTTTGCAATTCATCGATCGTGAACACTGGTACTCCAGCAATGTTACTCAACGCAGCCAGCAAATCAGTCCGCTTCGGATTAATGGCAATCCCGTATTCCGTAACCACAACGTCAATGGAATCCCCTGGTGTAACTACCGTCGTTACATCTGGCACGATCGTTGCGATCCGGCCACGAACCAACGGTGCAGAAATGATCGTCAGCTTTGCAGTGGCAGCGTCTTGGTGACCACCAACGGCGCCACGAATGACCCCATCAGACCCCGTCATAACGTTGACATTAAACTTCGTGTCGATTTCCAGGGCGCTCAAAATCACAACGTCCAGTTGATCAACCATGGCACCCTTGTTATCTGGGTCAGCGTACCATGACGCGTCGATTTCCTGCTGGTGTGGATTCGTGTGCATCGAATCCGCAGCACCCTTATCAAAGTCCTGCACGTCCATCACACGGTCGATCAAGCCTTCGTTTAACAGGTCAGTCGTTGGCTTTGTGATTCCACCAAGCGCAAACGATGCCTTGATTTGGTTATCGATCATGGCCTGACGCAAGTAACGCGTTACGGCCAGAGCAGCACCACCTGAACCCGTTTGGAACGAGAAACCATCCTTGAAGTATGGTGAGTTAACGATCACATCATTAACCGTTGAAGCAATCTTCAGTTCCTTCGGGTCCTTCGTGAACCGGGTTGCCCCGGAACCGATTTTATCAGGGTCACCGACTTGGTCCACTTCAACCACGTAGTCCACCTGCGTTTGCTTAATGGACGCTGGCGTGTTTGGATATGGCATCAGGTTATCTGTTAACAGGACGACCTTGTTGGCGTACTGTGCGTCCATCAGGGCATACCCTAATGAACCAAAGACAGCCTTTCCTTCCATCCCGTTAGCGTTCCCCAACTTGTCGGCGTTTGGCACACCCAAGAAGGCAACGTCGATCTTGATGTCACCGTGTTCAATGGCCCGCGCACGGTCACCATGAGAACGGAAGATAACGGGGTTCTTCAAGTTACCGTGTGATACGAAATCACCCAATGAACCACGCATCCCTGAACTCGTGATGTTTGTGACGGTCCCAGCCTTGATGGCTTCGATCACCATGTCATTCATCACACCAGTCAATGAAGATGGCGCTAACGTCAGGTTCTTGATGCCGGCGTCAATGATGACCCGCATGACCTTGTTAAACACAAAGTCACCGTCACGGAAGTGGTGATGGAACGAAATGGTCATACCATCTTTAACCGTTGCCTTCACAACGTCTTCAATGGAATCAACCAGCTTATCATCACCTGTTTGAACGTGCACAGTTGGTGCAACCCGTTGAATATCCGGGTGACCAATGTTTGTCGTTTCGTAAGGCTGGTAGTTTAAATCTGCCATCATCTGTTCTGGCAGTTCGCGATCAACATTATTTTTCAAGGTAGTTTCCCTCCTCATCCACTAAGTTTGATGCTTTGGCAAGGCGCATAACCCGTTCTGCCCGGAGAACAACCGGCCGGTCGACCATTTGCCCATTCATTGAAATAACCCCAGAACCCTTGATTCGTGCTTCTTCAATCGCATTGATCACGTTCTTGGCGTTAAGAATTTCTTTTTCAGTTGGTTGGTAAACATCGTTAACCATGGCGATTTGCCGAGGGTTAACCAGTGACTTCCCATCAAACCCAAGCTGGTGGATGTACCGTGTTTCACGGTAGAAGCCTTCCGTGTCGTCCATGTTGGTGAACACCGTGTCAAACGCAGCGATGCCAGCAGCGCGGGCAGCGTGTAAAACCATGTTCCGGGCAAATTCTAGTTCGGCCCCATCTGGGTAACGGTGCGTTTTCATATCTGTTGTGTAATCTTCAGCAGACAACGCAATCCCAATCATTCGGTCTGAAGCAGCCGCAATTGCTGGGGCGTTTAAAACACCCTTCGCACTTTCGATGGCGGCCATCACGTGTGTGGAACCTTCTTCACGACCAAATTCCTTTTCAGCAGCGGCAACATCCGCCACCAACGTTGTGATCATGTCAGCCGTTTCCGTTTTTGGCAACCGAATCACGTCGATACCGGCCTTGACCATGGCCTTAATGTCATTGTGATAGTAAGGCGTGTCATCACCGTTGATCCGAACAACCAGTTCAGAATCACCGTAATCTTGCGTTTGAAGTGCTTCGTAAACCAATGCCCGGGCAGCATCTTTTTCTGCCATTGAAACGGCGTCTTCCAAATCGAACATGATGGAATCAGCACCGAAAATCCCGGCGTCCTTCACCATGGCAGGGTTGTTCCCTGGCACAAACATCATTGTTCGGCGTAAACGTTCTTTCATTTCAGCCATGCTTAGAAAACCTCCCATGCAGGTTGGTCCTGCGTTTGTAATGCGCGTTGTGCAACGGCAATCGTCCGTGCCTTAATCACACAGTCCAACGCCCCTTTATCAACGGCTTTAACCTTTACGTTATCGAGGTCAAACTGTTCCAGGGTTTCAGTGATCACTTTACGGATCTGGTCACCAAACTGTTTTTCAACGTCTGACTCCAAATCAATTTGAATGCCGTCTGTGCCCTTTGACAACATCAATTGGATGTCAGAGGATTCCAGCGTGCCGGCTAATGCGGTCTGCTTAATTTCCATTAATCTTCATTCCTTTCTGAATGCGTGCTTGCAACATCGGTAAATGTTCATTGATAAACGTCAGTGTGGTTGCTGGGAGCAAATCAGCTAGCGGCGCCAATTCATTCGTTGCAATCGCCTGCCGAACTGCTGTTGCGGTAATCACGGTTCCCGTGCCCGTTTGCTTTCGATCCACAATGTGGACGGCAACCTTTGGTGGTAACTCACGCTGTAACACCCGGTTATACAAGCCCGTCGTGTGTGACAACGGTTCGGTGCCAAGGTAGCGCGTTGTGATGTTTAACGCTGGGGCAATGCGATCCCGAAAGATCCGTGCATCCAGTGTCGTTTGATAATCAATTTGCTGATCGGGGGTTGGTAAAAAGTATGCTGGGAACGTGGCAAAACTGACCATGTAATCGCCGCCGTTGACCACGATCACGTTATCAAGGTCGGCCGTCCCGGCTTTGACCAGTTCAAACCGTTCCGCCGTACTAAACAACGATGCATCCGTGTTCACCATAAACACATACACAAGGTCGTTTTCTTGTGCCGCCGTTTCCACCAAATAACGGTGCCCGTTGGTAAACGGATTGGCGTTCATCACGATTCCGGCAACTTGCTTAGTCGCTTGGTCAGCCACCCGCGGAATTTCGTTAAGGTAATCCTCAACGCTCCGGTCCCCCGTTTCCAAGAGGGCCGCGACATCAGAACGCGCTAGCTCGTGAAAACCAACGTGCTGAAAGCTATCGGAATACATGAGTTTCGTAAAGACAAACAGGTGGAACACCTGTTGTTGAAACAGTCGGTTGATCAATGCAGAAACGATCGTGTTAAACCGTGTTCCCTGCGTTGTCTCCTTGTTGCACACACCGATGTACTTCAAGACATTGCCTGCCGCTGACCCGGTTGCAACTAACCGATCACCATCGTAAATGCCGACGGTGAAGTCAATTGCTTTTGTCTCAGTTGCGGCAAAATCAGTGATTCCCAATGAGGTTAAAAACGTCTCCCATGTCTGGCGGACGTGCGGATCCTGCAAGTGTAAATCAACAACTTCATTTTCCATTTACCATTAACACCCCCTGCAAAGTGCATCCCATCACATGCCATGAAAAATGATGAGTTTTACTACGTGTTCTACGAAGACCATTTTACTCGGTTCGTCATCAAATCGCAAATGTGGAAAGCATTTTTCACATTTTTAAAACGGTCATTTTCGTCATTTATAATTTGTTAACTAGACTTGCATTTTTTAAAACAATGTGATGAGATAGACATTAAGCTTAAGTTCGAATGGAGATTTTATTATGGAAGACGTTAAACACCGTGAACAGCTCGCCAGCATCGCCCAAGATTACTACCTTTCAAAGTTACCCATTACCGACATTTCAAAAAAATACCACCTGAGCCGTTACCTGATCACAAAGGCCCTTGATGAGGCGCTGGCCTCTGGGCTCGTTAAAATCAGCATCGACACACCCGTTTCACGTAATTTAGAACTTGAATTACTGTTTAAACAACGGTTTAACATTCGCAACATCTTTATTCTTCGGGACACAGAATCCCCTGATAAGGACTCTGAAAACGTCATTGAATTTGCAGCCAATGAACTCCAAGATCTCATCCACAACAGTCACGTGGTTGGGACCACCTGGGGTGGGACCGTCTGGAACATCATTGACCACTTCGATGCGGAAGTCCGTGAAAACCTTATTTTCACTCAGTTTATCGGTGAAAATTTGAAGCTCAATACCGCCGCCAGCACCGTTCCCATCGTTCAAAAAGCGGCCGCAAAGTTCGACGCCCAGTACGTCACGCTGCCTGCACCGCTGTACGTCAATAGCGATGAGCTCCGTGCGCAATTACTAACTGAACCAGCCTTACTGCCTGCGCTATCCGCTGCCGGGCGGATGGACCTTTTATTTGCTGGGATTGGCACAGCCGCCTCCATCGAAACAATTCCCGTGTGGAAGCAACACTTCGCCGACTTTTTCCCTGACGTGAGCGCTCAAGAAATCGTCGGGGTTCTCTATGGTCGCCCCTACGACATCAATGGTCACTTACTCGTCAATGACGATAAAACATTGGGGGCCAGCATGGACGCCTTGCTCACCGTCCCCCGACGTGTTGGCATCGTGAAGAGTAAGTTTAAGAGTCGGGCCCTTTTGGGTGCACTGCGGGGCGATTTCTTAACGGATGTCATCACGAATGAGGCTGTTGCCAACCGAATTCTGCTGGAAATGGAAAACTAACTCCTGTCTGCGATGCAACTATTTCAAAAATTGAACCGTAAAGTCGTATAATGGTTCGTAGATAACGTTTAATTAATATCCCATGGAGGTTTCTCCCGGACTCATGAAAAAGAACAAACGAAAATTCCGCTGGTCGAATCTGATCATCGTCCTGCTCATCCTTGCCATGGTTGGGATCGGCGGCTACATGCTGGCCGATAAGTTTTTGCCAACAAACATGTCAGCCACCAAGCAGGAACTTGTCAGCAAGGTAATTCCAAAGCGCCACAAATCTATCTCATCCAGTGAACGAACCCGCATCAGTAAACAGCTCATGCGGCAAACACAAACAAAACAAGGGCTAACGAAACAGGGGTTTGTTTCAATTCCCGACGTTGGCATCTTGCAACCGATCTTTAACGACGCTTATTCTGATAAGGGGTTAAGCGCCGGTGCCAACTACGCAAACCGCAGTGAACAGGATCCCGAAGGTAAAGACGTTCCTGCGATGGGGCAAGATAACTACGGTTTAGCCAGTCACAACTTTAACGACGGCAAAACCGGCTTCAGTGCCCTTCAAAAGAAGACGAACGCCGATGAACCTTACCTGGTCAACGGCCAACTCAAGGGTAGTGACTGGCTCAATGGTAAGTTCATTTATTTAGCCAATGGGACAAACATTTACAAGTATAAAATCACTGGTCAAAAATTGGTTGACAAGGATGATGTCTCCGTCCTCAATCATTCCAAAACGGCCAAGGTGACCATTATCAGCTGTTTATTCCCTAGCATTCAGTACCGGATCATTACTTCTGGTAAATTGGTCAAAAGTTACACGTGGAACAAAGCACCCGCAGACGTCGTGACCCTCTTCAACCTGGAGAAACAACCAACTAACGTGCACGCCAGTTGGTTTAACCCCGGAACCGAGGAAGGTAGTAACGGTGACGCAGGTGGCACGAAAACCGTCAGTAAATAATTAAAAAAACCCGCCATGGTCAACAATGTTTCGTTGACCATGGCGGGTTTTTTAGTTAACTTTGTTGTGATTTAGCCTCACTTAACGACGAGCTTATTTAAATGAACTGAACAGTGCGTCGATCTTAGCTACTTCGTCTGCGCTCAAGTTCACGCTAAGCGCCTGAACGTTACTCTTCACCTGATCGGCAACGCGTGCGCCTGGAATAACGACACTAACATCTGGATCGGCAATGTACCATGCAAGAATCGTTTGAGCAACGGTTGCGTCATGATCCGCTGCAATTGCCCGAACACCGTCCAGGCCAGCCATAATTGCCGAAAACTGGTCCGCAGAAAATTGATCAAATTTAGCTGCGTCGTCAGCCGTATACTTTCCGGTCAATAACCCGGAAGCTAATGGGAAGTACGGCACAAACGAAATGTTGTTTTCCTTCAGGTATGGCAACAAGTCTGTTTCTGCCTCCCGATGAACCAAACTGTAATTATCCTCGACAATATCGACGTAACCATCAAGGTTAGCTTCCTTTATCTGAGCCAATGTGAAGTTCGATACCCCAATGGCCTTGATCTTACCAGCTTCCTTTAGTTCTTGTAACGCAGCGACCGCTTCATTCTTTGGGGTCGTCTCGTCTGGAAAATGAATGTAAAAGATGTCGATATAATCCGTCTTTAACCGGGTTAAGGCGTCCTCAACGGCCTGCTTTAAGAACGCCGGTTCATTGTTAGGGGCGAGATCACGTGATTGATCCTGTGCGGCCTTTGTGGCCAAAATAACCTTACTCCGATCGTAATCCTGAAGAACGTCGCCAATGATTGTTTCCGATTGACCTAAGCCGTACATAAACGCCGTGTCTAATAATGTGATGCCCTGATCGAGCGCTGCCCGAACAACGGCGGCACCATCTTCATCCTTTAAGTTGGGGAATAAATTATGGCCACCAACTTTATTGGTTCCTAGCCCAAGTTTTCCCGTTTGAACATTACTTTTACCAATCGTGACGATTTCTGCCATTTTACATGACCCCCTTGCTAGATTAACTACACCGCTATCATAGAAAATTTTGGCCCAAAAAGAAACGATTTCGATTTCTCCGCAAAAAGTCTTCCCAAAAAGTGATTTATGTTGACGCTCTCCAACGGAGTCACTATACTAATTTTGTGCTAATGGCACATAAAAACGCCCTACTGGTATGGGGCGCTACGAATCACCGTTTTCAAAGCGGTGACTTGTTTTCATGATTTTAATCTAAAAGATACAAATTAAGCCCACTCTAACCTGTCAAAGTCTTTCGAGGGGCTTTTTTTGTACCATTATTTCCGATTGACCAACGAAATAATTTGAACGATCACGTTGATTAAAGCAACGACAAACATCGCCATTCCTAACATCAACGTAAGGACGTCCAGGGCACTCAACTTGTTCACCTTTCTTAGGCAAGTCCATAAGCATCACCTCTAAACTGAAAACAAGTCACCACTCTGCAACTTTAATCCGGTGCATTTATCAGTTTCTATCCGTTCAAATGCAATTCCTGCGCTACTTCAAGCCGCAAAAAAAGGTTCGCTCACCCTTCCGGTGAACGAACCCTTTAAAATTGCGTTTACATAAAGTCGTTTCTTACCACATACCCAAAACTTTGGTCCATAGTAAGCCACCACCGAGCCAAACGACGATGTAGAAAACACCAAGAATGGCATTCATCCGCCACCAGTCGTTTTGCTTCACGTAACCTGAACCGAACAGAACGGTTGCAGGACCACTAGCGTAATGCGTCGTTGAACTGAACAACGGACCACAGACACCAAGCATGATGGCTGCTAACATTGCTGGCACGTGGGCGGCTAACGCAACCCCCAGTAATGCGGCGTACATTGCCGTTACGTGGGCTGTTCCAGAAGCGAACAGGTAGTGAGTGTAGAAGTAGAAGACAAACAGAATAACCAAGACTAACAACCAGCTCATTCCGTGCATTGCACCACCGATTGTCGTTGATAACCACTTGATCAAACCAAACTTCGTTAATTGGTTTGCCAAGAAGATCAGAATTGAGAACCAGATCACTGTGTTCCAGGCACCCGTTTCATTCAAGATGTCCTTTGTTGATAAGACACCCGTCAGTAACAGTAATGAAACGGCGATGAAGGCAACCAACGTTGAGTCCAAACCGATGAAGCTTGATAGGACCCACAGTAACAGTGCCAAAAGGAACACACCACACATGATTTTTTCAGCAGTGCTCATTGGTCCCATGTCAGCCAATTCTTTGTCGGCCCATTCCTTGGCGTTTGGTGTTTCCTTAACCTCTGGTGGATACAACTTGTAAATGATGTATGGGACACAGATCAAACTGATGATCCCAGGAACCAGAGCAGCTAAGAACCAACCCACCCACGTAATGTGAATGCCGGCTTTAGCAGCCATTTGAACGGCAACCAAGTTTGGTGCCATGGCTGTGATGAACATTGCTGACGTAATGATGTCACCGTGGAATTCAGCGAAGACTAAGAATGAACCCATCTTCCGTTCCGTGCCATCCTTTGGGTGTGACCCAAAGGTTGTTGCCAGTGATTCGATGATTGGGTAGATGATCCCACCGGCACGCGCCGTGTTACTTGGCGTTGCGGGTGCAGTGACCAAGTCAACCCCGATCAGCGAGTAGGCCAAACCAAGTGTCCGTTTACCAAACAAGCGGACGAAAATCAGCGCGACCCGCCGACCAAACCCAGTCTTGATGAACCCACGTGACAGGAAGTAAGCCATGGCGATCAACCAAACAACGTTGGTCCCAAAGGCCGTAACGGCTTCTTCCATGGGCACAATGCCAAGTAAAACGGTGATGGTCATCCCGATCAACGCAACCCCTGCAATTGGTAGCGGCTGGGTGATACAACCAATAATTGTTGCAACGAAAATTGCTAAGATGTGCCAAGCAGCGAGGCTAATGCCATCTGGTCGAACTGGTGCGACGAACCAGAGAATTAACCCAATCACTACTGGCCAAAGAAACTTTTTATAATTAACTTTCTCTAAACCCATGATTTATTTCCTCTCAATATTACCCACCGAACTAGTCGGTGGAATCAGTACATTTTAAGGTGTGCGCATCAAGCGATGTGAGCGCTAACCCAACCAACAAGGACGACAAAACTAACAAACCTAATAGTGCGAATGCCATGTGCCACTCCTCCTTAATCAAGGACTGCCTTAGTGATGATGCTGAACTTTTATTTTTTCAATGTGCGTGATTAACGATCGATGTTTGTCATCTTTAATGGGTCAACCCATTCGTCAAATTGTTCTTCAGTAACCTTGCCAGACTTCAGAGCAGCAACACGTAACGTTGTCCCTTCTTCATCAGCCTGTTGGGCAATTTTGGCACTGTCATGGTAACCGATGTGTGGTGATAAGGCGGTCACCGTCATCAGTGAGTTGTCCACTAATTCTTGCATCCGTTCCTTGTTAACCGTCAAGCCGTGGATCATCTTGTCGGCAAAGCCCATCATGGTTCCACGTAACAATTCTGCTGATTCAAGGAAGGCGTCGATCAGAACTGGTTTGTAAACGTTCATTTCGAAGTTCCCTTGTGAAGAAGCCATGGTAACCACCACGTCATTCCCCATTACACGAACCGCAGCCATGGTGATGGCTTCAGCCTGTGTTGGGTTAACCTTCCCCGGCATGATTGAAGAACCAGGTTCGTTAGCAGGAATGTTTAATTCCGCATAAGCGGCACGGGGGCCACTTGCTAAGAACCGAACGTCATTAGCGATCTTCATCAGGTCGGCAGCTAACGTCTTCATGGCACCGTGGACAACGTCTAAGTTTGAATGCGCAGCTAAACCGTAGAACTTGTTGGTCTTGGCTGTGAATGCTGGCCCATAGGTCTTACTCATCCGGTCGGCAATGTCATCAGCAAACCCAGGAGCGGCGTTCAACCCAGTCCCAACGGCCGTTCCACCCATTGCTAATTCAAGCAAGGTGCCATCCAAACTCTTCAGGTAACCGAGGTCGTGTTCGATCATGCTGACCCAACCACTGATTTCTTGACCAAACGTCAATGGGGTTGCGTCTTGCAAGTGGGTCCGGCCGATTTTAACTGTCCGCCAGTATTCTTCTTGCTTAACCTTTAATTCATCGATCAAGTGTTGGGCAGCTTCTTCTAATTCAGCAACCGCAACGCTGGCCGTGATGTTCATGGCCGTTGGGAAGATGTCGTTTGAACTTTGACCGTGGTTCACGTCATCGTTTGGTAGGATTTCAATGGATGAATCCAACTTTGCGGCTTCGTGAGCGACAACTTCGTTTGTGTTCATGTTCGTTTGTGTTCCAGAACCCGTCTGGTAGACACGCAATGGGAAGTCCTTCCGCAGGTCTTCATCACTCAACTTCAACAGTTCGTCAATGGCACGAACGATCAGTTGACCCTTTTCAGCACTAACTTGACCAAGTTCCTGATTAGCTTCGGCAGCGGCACGCTTAATTTGTAACAGGGCACGAATAATAGCAATTGGCATGAATTGCCCCGTTGGAAAATTGTTCCGGCTCCGTTCAGTTTGTGGCCCCCATAGTGCTTCACTAGGGATGTTAACTGGCCCAATGGTATCTTCTTCGACACGATAATCTGACATTATCATGGTCCTCCGTTTCCTTGTGTTTTTAGTAACAAACAAAATGAAATAAAAGCAACGCACGTCCGAATTACCAACAGTAATTTCGCACGCGTCGTTATTAACCTCACTTAGTCTACAATCTCACAAAGTTTATAGTCAAACTGAATAGGTGTCATTAAAAAGATTAATAGTACCGTCAACAGAACGTGTAAACGCCCGGTATTATCCACTTCTTAAATCCACTTAATTTCATCTTTGCTTGTGAATCTACCAACGAAACACTTTTTCTCATAATTATCAAAAAAAGTGTGCAGACTTATTCTGCACACTTCCAATAACATTCATTTTAATGTTAGCGGCCTGCTAAACGTGAAAACACGTTTATTCTGCCGTTGCGTCATCCAAAACCTGTTTCAATGCCGCTGCCGAAGCAGTCATCTTGGCTTGTTCTTCATCCGTCAATGGGACTTCCATAACACCTGCAACACCGGTCGCATTAATCAATGCGGGGGTTCCAATGTACATATCCGTTAACCCATACTGACCGTTCATTGGTGCCCCAATTGGTAACACCACGTTTTCGTTCCGTAAAACGGCCCGGCTCAACCGCATCAAACTCGTGGCAACACCGTAGAAGGTTGCCCCCTTCAGTTTGATGATGCTGCCACCCTTAACGCGGGTTTCCTGTTCTAATTGATCCAATTCTTCTTGGCTAACGCCAGCTTCCTTGGCAACGTCCAGTAATGGGCGACCACCAATCGTTGAAGCACTGTACGCAGCGAATTCACTGTCCCCGTGTTCGCCCAAAATGTAGGCGTCAACCGTCCGCAGATCCGCGTTGAACTTCTTTGCCAACGCAACTTGCCACCGACTAGTATCTAATGACGTGCCTGAACCAATAACGCGTTCCTCTGGAAAACCAGAAAGCCGTTGCGTCATCGTCGTCAACACATCAACTGGGTTAGCGGCCACAATGAAAATCCCGTCAAAGCCACTATCAACAACTGGTGTCACAATGGACCGTAAGATCTTCAGGTTCTTGTTGACTAAGTCTAACCGTGATTCACCCGGCTTCCGAGGAACGCCGGCAGTGATAATCACGAGGTCTGCATCCGCAGCGTCTGCGTACGTCCCCGCATGAACATCCATTGGTGCTGTCATGGGTTGAACGTCTTCTAAGTCCAGCGCGTCGCCCTTGATGTGGTCCTCTTGAATATCAACAATGACTAATTCATCCGCGATTTGTTGTTGTAACATTGCAAATGCGTATGAAGAGCCAACTGCTCCGTCCCCAACCAGGACAACTTTTTGATGTTTTACTTGATTAGTCAAAAGTGTGCTTCCTTTCTGTAAAAAGCCCGTCATGAATAACATTGAATTTGTGTAGTGCAACACGTAGCAGGCTGGCCGAACACATTCCACTTCATGGCAGTGATGTGAATGCGTCGGCCCATCAATCATCTGGCTTACGGTCTTTAACCGCGTAATTGATGGAAGTAGCGTAACCCGTTCACCCCTCACTCGTCAAGCACAATCACTAGAAACATGTGAATGAGTTCAATAAGTTAACCAGCTAATTGATCGGCGTGATCATCACGTTTTCTTGCAATCGGTTCATTTGATGACCCATTATTTGCATAAATGGGTATACTAGACTAAGTAGTGTCACAACATGATAGGAAAGAGAAGATAATTCAATGATTTCATTACAATCACCACGTGAAATTGAAGGGATGCGCAAAGCCGGCGCCATTTTAGCTGGGATGCACATTGGCTTGCGCGACATCATTAAACCTGGAATCTCAAGCTGGGAAATTGAACGGTTTGCCATTAAATACTTTGACGAACACAATGCCAAGCCTGAAGAAAAAGGGTTTGAAGGCTACGACTTTGCAACTTGTGTCAGCGTTAATGACGAAGTTTGTCACGCTTTCCCTCGCAAAGACCTTTTACTGAAGAACGGTGACCTCGTAAAGGTTGACACGGTTATCAGTGTCGACGGTTACATGTCCGATTCTTGCTGGGCCTTTGCTGTCGGCGAAGTTAGCGACGACGTGAAGAAACTGATGGATGTCACCAAGAAGGCCCTTTACCTCGGAATCGATCAGGCCGTGGTTGGAAACCGGATCGGTGACATTGGTTACGCCATTCAACATTATGTTGAAGACGAAATGGGTTACGGCGACGTTCGTGAATACGTTGGTCACGGAATCCAGCCCACCATGCACGAAGACCCAATGGTTCCTGCCTATGGTGAAGCCGGCAAGGGCGTTCGGTTGCGTGAAGGGATGACCATCACCATCGAACCCATGGTCAACATTGGCGACTGGCGTTGTGCGCCTGTTGCTGATGATGGCTGGACTGTTCGCACCGCTGACGGCAGTCTTAGTTGTCAGTACGAACACACCTTAGCCATTACGAAGGATGGTCCAAAGATTTTGACCAGCCAAGATCCAGAGTTTGACGCAAAGTACCTTTAATCACAACATTTACCAAAGGTACCCCCACGAACAACGTCGTCCGTGGGGGTACCTTTTTTCATTTTCATTCCCGTTGTATAATCAACTTAATTATTTTTAAAAATAGAAAGGTTGGTCAACTCTATGGCAGCACGTGGACTCAACATTAATAACATCACGGTCGCTCAGTCACAAACGGACCTGATCGCCGCCGGGGCAGCATTACGCACCAAAGTACCACTGACTGACCTTGGCACGTTTGTCCCGACAAAACGGGATGCAAACTTATTAATGGGTCGAATTGCTGACATGTTGGTTCCTGAACTTCTGCCAGAACGTTACCGGCGGATGGGTGTCTCGTCGTTTACCTTCTTCCGGGGAACCGCCGAACTCATGGCCCATGACTTAAATCACCAGGCTAGCACGCACATTCCGATCATCATTTCTGGTGACGCCCACCTTGGTAACTTCGGGTTCTTTGCCTCACCGGAACGGCAACTCATTTTCGATCTCAACGACTTCGATGAAGCTGGGGTAAACTCCTGGGAACGTGACGTTAAACGGCTCCTTGTGAGCGTCATCCTTGCCGGCCGTGAAAATGGCTTTAAGGAAAAGAAGATTCACAAAGTGGTTCATGACACGGCTAAGAGTTATCGCCTTGGCATCAACGCCAGTATGGCCCGCACCACGTTGGACCGGTTTTACCCAGCAAACGATGTTGCCAGCATTCTGAAGGCTGTTCCTGAAGACACACCAACAGCCACGATGCTTCAATATTTCCTCAGTAAAGCAGGCAAACGTAACTCTGAACAGGTCGTTAAAAAGTTTACCCACATGACAGATGACGGTCTTCGCTTTGTTGATGTTTCCACCATCACTCGCCACACAAATGATGACGTGACTAAAAACATCAGCGACTACTTAGCGGCGTATCGGGCGACCGTTCGGACGGACATTGCCCTGTTACTTTCGCAATACAACATTACAGATGTTGCCCGTCACTGTGTCGGTGTTGGGAGCTTTGGCTCGCGCTGTTACCTTGTGTTATTAACGAGTAACGATGGTAGTCACCTCGTTCTCCAAATTAAAGAAGCCCTCCCAACCCGGAAATCCGGAACTGAACGCCAGTTGAACCTATCATCTTTTGCTGAAGACAGTGAGGGCCAGCGGATCATCGATTCACAAAAGATCCTTCAATCTGCGTCCGATCCCTTCCTTGGCTACTTTCAGAGCAAAAAGCATAGTTTCTACGTCCGCCAATTTCGGGACATGAAAACATCGGTTGACCTTTCGACCCTTGATTGGGATCAATTCCACGTTTACGCCGAAGCTTGTGGCCGGTTACTTGCCATTGACCATTGCCAAACGCCAATAGCCGCAATGATTGCCGGGTACATTAACGATGATAAGGAATTTGACCACGCCATGAGCAACTGGGCTGAAGCCTACATTGACCAGGTTGAAACAGATTACGCTCTGTTTTTGAAGGAACATCCTAAAGAAGTTACCGATACAACCATTTAGCACCAGCATTCATAAATTCAAGTAACGGCAGCACCCGCAATCCCCTGGGCGCTGCCGTTTTATGGTTTAACCGAATGGTCAGAACACTCGCGTCTCAATAAAATCGTTACCTCTTTAGCAGTTCCTTAGTCTTCTTTTAAGTCCACTTTATGCTGGCGGCCATAGACTAATCACAATCTCAAATTACTACCGGGTCACCTACTCTTGATCATCACCGTGATGATGACAACCCAACGACCCAGTCTTTCGCTAAGGCTAACTAAGGAGGAACTCATGATGAAAACAACAACAGAAGCAAAGTTCATGACACGGATCATCAACGTGATGGGCGTCCCATTCACACTCAAAATGGGAACCTTAACGATCGAGACAGATGCCCACCTAACGTTTGATCAAACCGTTAAAAACGTTGCTCACTATCTCCACCACATTGAAAAAATAACGACCATACCCCAAGACGCGACGCCCCTTGAACGTCAACGTGGACTAGCCAAAACTGAGCTTACTCCCCTTTTGCATCAGTTTGACTTTATCAATCACGTTGCCCAATCTTCACTCGACCAATCAACTCTGATGACAATCCTTACCCGTCAGTGGGCGATTCGCCAGGCATTCATCAAGTATCTCCAACCGCTTTTACAACTCCCCAGTGTTTTCGCGGTTGCACTGGAATGCCCCGGTACAATTCAGGTCGGCACTGCGGCTGACACCACCTTTACCTGGACCATCGGCGTTGAAACTCCCCATCGCGCCAATACTGCTTACCAGCTCCAGAACGGTGCGGTTGTCACCCAGTCCGCCAACCTTGCCACTGATGACAACATCAGTAACCTTCTTCAAGCCACGATTGTTGCAAGTGACCTTGCCGAAGCTAGCACCTGGGCAACCATCGCAGTCGGAACAGCCATCCCCAGCTTTCTTCGAATTGCCGTTACCCATCGTCTCTCCGGCTTCCTCATTAGCTCACCAACCGCTGGTCAATCCCTCGACCGTGGCACGGTTCAACAACATGACTTAGTCGCGGTTTAATTTCGATGATGACTTTCCCCTCTATACTTAAAACCCCCACGGAAAATTCTGTGGGGGTTTTGTGGTTTCACGTGAAACAACTAAAGCCTTGGGCAGACAAAAACGTAAAATCGTCATTTGTCGTTATCAAAATTTGATTGAAGCAATTTACATTGTATGACAAACTTGAGAAAGCAACCACAGCTGAATAAATGATTGCACTTGTCCCATCTGCATTTTATAACGCACAGATTTTGGCCTAATAACAGGGCTATTGGAACCTCATCAAAGGAGTGAGTTAACATCAAAAAAGATTTGTTGAGTCAATTAAAGCAACTACATTTTGAAAAACAAAATGAGCAAAAAATCATCGACGCAGGCATTAATGAACTGAACACGGGCGTCTATGAAGGCCGGGTTATTAAAAACTTACAACAAGCCTTTGGAAAATTGGCCTTATCCAAGAACATCTCAGCAGAAGCGCTTGCGTTTTATACTGCATTACTAAAGCCAAACATTGGCCATGATGTCGGACTCGGCATCGGAACCTGGATTTAAAGCTTTCGGAGAGTGCTTCACTGAATAAACATGTACAATCAATCCGTAAGAAGAACGTTTCATGACTACTTGCTCGTCATCTTGATTCCAATAATTCCAATGAACAAGAAACCAACGAAAACCCACGTTAACGGGCTGATTCGATCGCCAAAGAAGACCACCCCAACGATTACAGAACCGACCGCACCAATTCCGGTCCAAACGGGATAGGCAATGCTCATTGGAAGTCGTCGTGTTGCCTCCGCTAAACAGACGAAACTCACCAACATTCCAATAATGGTGAGCGCAGTGAATCCCAGTTTATGAAACCCATCACTCATCTTCATAAACGTTGCCCAAACAACCTCAAAAAGTCCCGCGATTGTTAAATAAAGCCATGCCATAACATTCCATCTCCTTAAAAAAATACACCGCGCCCATATCCGATTAAGCCTAACGGATATAAGTGCGGTGCCTGCCCGGCGGCAGATTCGTATTTACCTTATAAAAAGCATATCAAATTGTTGATTTGGAGGCAAGTTTCCCAGTTGACCATCTGAAAAAACGGCTTAACGTCACTGATTTGTCAGTAACATTAAGCCGTTTTGCACGGTGAATTATGATTTATTGCAAGAAAAATCATCCGCGTCTAATAAGTTATTCATTCAACCGGTCCAACCCAGACATCAAACGTCTGTCGTCCATCTGTTTCCGCAGGGTCCGCAAATAATTGATCCACAACCCAATCCATTTTTGGTCCGTCGAGATCAATGTGTTGATGTCCTTCACAGGGTTTACTCACATAGCCACCATCTTTCATTTGTCCAAGGTGTTAGCAACATTTTTATTATAACGGATAAACCAACCATCTGACTAATCTAAGCCCCCCATTACTCAAATCTTTACTTTATCGTTTTTATCACCATCCCGTGAGAGCACATTAATTGCGTTACCCACTTAATGATTGTATGCTAATAATTATATTTAGTGGATTTGTTTACCCAATGAAGGAGGTCTTCGAAGATGACAAATGACTCATTTAAAATTAGTGACGTTCACTTTGCAGACTTATCAAAATCAGAACTCAACTTCTTTTTCGCTGTAATGACGCGAATGCACCATCTACGGATGACAAACGTTGTGTTCAACTTTGATGAACTCACCTGGCTTGCCGATGACGGTGATGACACCCCATTTGACACCGTTTTACGGGATGTCGTCGATCACGTGCGTCAGACGAACTCAACGTACGAGGACGGCCAAGGTGGCGCCAAACACGATTTCTTCACCAAACTTGAGATTGACGACGATCAACACATTGTTTCAATTTCACTGAATCCTGACTTCGAGTTCTTAGTCAAGGTTGAGGTCAAAGACGCTAACTAATTTTATTCACAAGAAAAGCTGATTGTTAGCACCCCACCCGTTTGGGCTGGTGTGTTAACAATCAGCTTTTTAATTTTACCCATTAATGATGCCGAAGCCGGGCTAACTGCCCAGCAAAATCTTCCTGGTGTTGCAACAAATGACTCGCGTAAGGGTCCTTTGTTTCCACCCGCTCGCCGTGCTCACTTTCGTCCAGGCCAATTCTTTCATCCTGTGCTGAAACACGCATTGGAATAAACCGGCGTAAACCCCAAATCAGTAACCCACTGGTAACGGCGACCATCAACATCGTCACAACGGTTGCCACCGTTTGAATCCCAAGCAAGTGCCAGCCACCGCCATAAAAGAGGCCATCATGGATCACCGCTCGATTCACTTGGTGTGTGGCGAAGAGGCCCGTCAGGATTGATCCGGTGATTCCGGCAACCCCGTGACAGCCAAACGCATCCAACGCATCATCGATCCCAATCAACGGCTTCAATACATGAACAAACCCATAACTAGCTAACGTTGCTAACACGCCGATCCATAGCGCCCCATTTACGGTAACGTACCCAGCAGCTGGTGTAATGCCGACCAGGCCACACAAGGTTCCGGTACAGATTCCAGTCAACGTGACCCGCCGGTGAGGCAGCGCCTCTAGCCCCATCCACGTCATCATCGACGTGGCGGTGGCGACCGTCGTGGTTAACATTGCGGTAACGGCCACACCATTGATTGCCAGCGCACTCCCCGCATTAAAGCCATACCAACCAACCCACAGAATTGTTGTTCCACAAAGAACCCACGGAAGGTTATACGGATGGTTGGTCGCTGGCCGTAACCGTCGCCCTAAGAACGCTGACAAGACGTACGCGGTAACACCAGCATTAATATGAACCACCGTTCCACCAGCGAAATCTAGAACGCCAAGCTTCGCCAGTAACCCGTTTGGACTCCACACCATGTGCACCATCGGATAGTAAACCACGAGGCTCCACAGCACGATGAAAGCCAATAAGAAATTAAACCGAATTCGGCCCACCACCGCACCGACAAACAGTGCTGGTGTGATCACCGCAAACATCATCTCAAACAGTAAATAAACCGCTTCAGGAATTCCAGTCGCCGTCGTGCGCATGAGGTTTGCATCCGTTAACCACCAGTGCTGAACGTGGCCCACGACGCCACCAATATCCCCGTTGAACGCTAACTGCGATCCCACCATCACGAATAGTAAAATGGCTAACCCACAGATGACAAAGACCGATAGCATCGTGCTAACGACGTTTCGTTTTGAGACCAAGCCACCATAGAAAAACGCCAAGCCAGGCGTCATGAACAAGACTAAAATCGTCGATAAAATCATAAATACCGTGTCTGCTGGATTCATTACGCCACCCCATTTTGATCGTACGATACAAATATATCAGATCAATGTCAAGGTTCTTTCAACCACCGGTAAATATTTAACTAATTTAATTGTCGCCCGAAAACGCGAAACGACTTGCAGACTTCGACTCGTCTAACAAGAATCCCCACTCATGGACCAAGTACACACTCGCAACTTTTTCTTGTTTTGACTCCCGAAAACGCGAAACGACTTGCAGACTTCGACTCATCTAACAAGAATCCCCCACTCATGGACCAAGGGCGTCCATAAGTGGGGGGATTCTTGTTAGACGAGGGAGCCTAAACGCATGTCGTTTCGCTCTCTCTTTTTTTATTTATCGGTGCGGTAGGCCCACACCACCATTGCTAAGTTAAGGACCACCAGCAATGTTGTCATCAAGAACACGTACCGATAATCCAGAATGCCTGATACCGCCGAAGCCAGCATTGGGCCCACCACGGAGCCGATGGCCTGCGACGATTGATTGTAACTGAAAATTCGGCTAACTGCTTCATCCGGCGTATTTAGCGTCATCACCGTTTGGGTCACGGGCAGTAACGCCGCGTCGGAAATACCGACCAAAAAGCGCCACACCCCTAACATAACGACCGACGTCACGAAAAACATCGGAACAAACATCAATCCACAAAAGATCAATCCGGCAATCAGTACGTGCTGGGGCCCAATGTGATCCCCCAGTGAGCCAAGCCGTGGTGCGGCAATTAACGTCGCAATCCCTGGCAAGGCGGCGATGATCCCACTAGCAAACGCAATGTTTCCGCGCCCACCCATCAGTTCTTTTACGAACAAACTGATAATCGGGTTGATCGAAGTTGTCGCTGCTTGAATCAGCATTGATGACCCAATCATCGCCCACACGATTCGGGGATGAGCGATGTGAGCAAACGCACTTTCCTGCCCCGCCTTATCCGTTTTCGCAACAGGTGTGAAATCTTCCTTAACATAGAAGTACGTGACCAGAGACGCAATAAACATTAAGAACCCAAAGATAAAGAACGGTATACGGTAGCCGGCGACCTCGGCAATCAGTCCACCAATGATCGGTCCAATCAACTGACCACCAACGGCGCCCGTCGTGAGTGTTCCCATTGTCTTGCCGCTTTGTTCCATGGGTACTTCACTGGCAATCAACGCGTACGCGTTATTAATGTATCCGGAAAAGGCACCCTGAATGAGCCGTAACCCAATCAGCACCCACACATTGGGCGAAAATCCAGTTAACGTGGCCGTGATCATCATCCCAATGGCGGCCCGCATCAACATTGGTTTGCGCCCCGTCCGGTCTGCCAACCGGCCCCAAAGTGGAGACACGATCGCCTGACTTAGAAACGTGACCGAAAAGGCCAAACCGGCATACAGCGTCAGCTCCCATTTCGGAAAATGACCCATTTGACTAATAAATAGCGGTAAAAATGGCAGACTCATGCTGGCACCTGCACCGGTAACAAAATTACCGACCCATAATGCTGACATGTCTTTCTGCCATTGTGCGCGCGGTTGACGTGACATAGCTCCACTCCTCAATTGACTCTAATAGGATTACTATACCACTTCAACGAAACGCATTAAGTGTCTAATTTGTTGGTGTCGTTGCAAAATTAAGGTCCAAAATGCCTTGGTAGCTTTGTGAACGAACCGAATCACTTGGGACCACCAAGCGAACACCCTGTGCATTATTTTGTTGGCTCAGGATGTCATTAAAGCCAACCCGTTGAAACTGACTGGTTGGATACACGGCTGTGTTTGTCATATCATTCGTGAAAATTGGTAAGGCACTGGTCGACAGTCGTGTGCTAACCCCATTTGCATCTGTGAAAACGAGGGGCTGATACAATTTGTCCACAGGATTCAGGGTGTTCGTCAACACGTTATTTTCTAACGAGGCTGTCATGGTCCACTTCGCGCCGGCCCCCGCATTCAGTGAATTAACTGCCGTCATGGTGAAATTTTGAGCCCGGTTTGGTGTTAACGTTTGCCCAGCCGTTATGGTCGCCGGTGAAAACGTCAATGGTGACACAGCCTGAACATACAGTTGTTCAACCAGCGGAACCACCACCGTTTCCGTCGTACTCGTCCCACCAGATCCGTTCGTTGCTTTAACACTCAACGTTTCACCACCAATCGCTGCTCGGTTTAGCGTCACATTATACGTCCCGTCGCTAGCAACCGTTCCGGTTCCTAATTGATGGTTTGTGCTATCAGTCACCGTCACTGTGCTCCCAACTTGTGCTAACGTCCCGGTCACGGCCGTTGCGCCACTTCCGCTCACCACTGAGTGGGTCGTCGGGACAGAAATAATCAATGGAACGGTCCCCGTTGTTGCGTTATGCATACCCGGAACCGTTAGCGCCGCAGTATGTTGTTTTTGCGGATCTAACCCGTTTAAAATAGCAGTCTTATCGCTATATTTAATTCCGGTGGTGGTCCCGGCAGTTACTGGGGTGCCACGAGTGATCGGATTATCTGCCCCAACATCATTGCCGTCGATAACGAGGTCAGCGGGATTGCTCGTCGCTGGAAATCCGCTACCAGAGGCGGTTAACTGCCAACCGGCATTACTATCAGGTAATGATGTTTGCTGATTCCAGGCAATTTGGCTTGGTGAGTTGACCTGAATGCTTTGATTTTGTTGAACCGTAGTGGTGGTACTTGCCGATAATCCCTGGTTGGTCACCGTTACCGTCAGTGTTTCATTGGCAACCGCCGCACGATTCAGTGTGACCGTATAACTGCCATCGGACGCAACGGTCCCCGTCCCCAAGACATTATTACTACCATCGGTCACTGAAACACTGGCACCAATTGCACTTGAAGTTCCACTCACCTGCTTTTGTCCAGACCAGACCGAATTGACAGTTGGCTGGGCCGGGTTAACATATAACGGGATGCTGGTTGTACTTGTCCACGGATTTGTTGGACGCCCATTATGATAAGCCACAACTTTTAACGTGTGTCCGGTTGATGGTGATAAACTATCAAGGGCGGTCTTAATCGCTGACCAGTTTCGCGCCGCAATTTTTCCAGCATTGACGGTCAGAGTGGACCCGGTTGTGCTCGTATCACTTGTATTGAACGCGTCACCCGCAATTTGTTGACCGTCAATCATAAACGAAACACTGTTGATTTGGTCTGAAGTTGTGTAGTTAAACGCGGTCCCCGCTGACAGCTGTAAAGATTGACCAAAGAAGGCCGGCATGGTTCCTGTCTTTTGATCATAAGTGATGGCCGATGGCACCGCCCCACCGTTAACCTGAGTCACACTCATATTTGGGTCCGTTACGGGTAAGGAAACGTTGTACAGCTCCAGTAAGCCCAGCGTTCTATTAACAACATTGACCGTATCGCCAACCTTCATCGGGGTCCCAATATCGCCAGACCAGTTGGTGACCTGGTTATTTAAGGTTAATTTTTGTGTCCCATTCAGGCTAATGATCAAACTTCCTAAGGTCCCTAACAAATCGTTAGCTCCGCGAACCGTTTGGCCGTTTTGGATTAACGTTGTTGCATCTAACCGGGTAATTAAATCCGGTATCTTTGCATCAGCGTTCTCATCTTTGTCATTTGTCGTTTCAGGCGTTGCTTCATTTGCTGGTTTTACCTGCTCATCTTCTTCTTCCGGTTTCGACTGGTCATTTGCCTTCACCGGTTGTTGTGATTCATTTTGTGCCTGGTCATTCGCAAAACTCGTTATGCTCGTAATTCCGGTCATTCCGGTTACAAGCAACAGAGTCATCGCAATTCGGCCGAACCGCCGCCATCGTCTCATTTTGTCACCTCCTACCTTACGTACTGGTTACAACCGACTACTTCTCCTGACGCCGCCAAGCAAAGCGAACGATAATCCAAATTAGTCCACCGACAACGATTGCCAGTAACACACCGCCAGCGACGTACCATAGAACATTTCGTTCAGGCGCCTTATCTAACGCCTTTTTGTTCACCTTACTGGCGTCTTCCGAAGTAATGGTCATTTTTTTCGTAAACGACCACTGATGATCACTATTTTTGGCCGTCATTTTGACAACATATTTCCCGGGCAATAATTCATCCTTCCCGTAGAGAATCGGGAAATCAAAGTTTGAATTTGGCGCCATTCCGACATGTTCGAGTTTAGCTTCCTTCACAACCTTATTTGATCCTTCACGATAAACTTTCCCCGTCACCGTTAACCCACTAATAATTGCTGGCTGTGAATTTTGAAGGTTGGCAAAGATTCCCTTTCGGTAGTTTCGAAGTCCTGGCTTAACGTCGTTCAACGCCAGCTTTGGTGATACCGTGTGATCGACCGTTAACTTCATTCCAACTGCGTACCCATAACGGTTGTTAATGGTCATCCCTTTTGCTTCCTTTGTTTGTTGATCTTTAACCACCCGTTCAAAGTACCATGCGCCAAGGGCAACTCCCTTCGTCGCATCTTTCGGAACTTTAATGGTTGCCGTAAGTGTTTTTTCACTATTTTCCGGCACCGTAATCACTTTATCCTCGTGCAACGTTACCCACTTCGTTAACGGCTGCTTTAACGTTTTATCTTGTTTCTTCGCTGGTGTTACGTATTCAATCTGGCCGTTCGCATTAGTATGGGCTGCATGAATCTCATTCTTGATTTTCATCGCCTTATTGCTACTGTTGTAGACCGCCATTTTAACTGTTTGTTCATCACCTGGTTGAACCTTTAAATCAAAATAGCTTTGCTTTTGATCAATCTGGTTTTTCGGTAGCTCAGCCTTCACACTAAAGCCAACTTCGGAAGCGTCATCCGCAGCGAAAGCGGTATGCGTCAATGCGCTTCCCATAAAAAAGCTCATCATCAAAATCAATACTAACCGCCACTGTCCTCGTTGTTTCATTTGCTTCCTCCTTTTTGTCTGAGCCACTACCAAATATTTTCTAAGTAAAACGCCGGCGCGCCATTGAGCGGTTGCCGGCGTTGCCAATTATGATCATCATTCTCGGTCACTTCACCGTCTTCAATCATGAACCATCAATGAGCCAGTATTAAGCTGGCGCGTCTTGTAACGTCCACGTCAAGTTTGTTGAATAGGCTTCTGCTTTCGCAGTTCCACCCATAACTTGCAGTTGCACAGCACTTGGTTGCCAACGGTCCACCGTTAATCCAGCACCATTTCCTGCGGCGGCTCCTAATAGAACCCCACCTGAAGAATCTAATGCGTTTGAAACGGCTGTGGCGACTGCACCATTACTCGTTCCTGAGGCTGTCGCAACCGTCCCGGCTGGCAGTGTCAACGTTGCACCCGTCAAGGTATCACTGGTTACTGGTGCCTTCATTGGTGAACCACTCACCTTCAATGCCCAACCAGCCGTGGTCCCACGTTCATCTGACACTTGCGCGGACTGATAACCATTGATCATGTCTGACGTTGCTTTAGCCGTATATGTCTGGTTTGAACTACTGATAGGGTTTGCCCCAAAATCAATTAAGTTAGAAACATAGTTCAGCCGTAATGGTCCTGTCGCTCCTGTCCCCGGGTTCCCTGGATTAATAACCGGTCCACCACCTGGATTAGTTGGATCAACAGGACCACTCGGACCACTCCCCGGAAGGAAACTAGCAGTTACCTCTGTATGTGCAGTACCAACGTCTCCGGCTGCATGGACACCTATTGCTGGGCCTAACAGTAAAACTGCCGTTGCCATTGCACCAATGATCGTCGCTCTTTTTAACATATCCTCGCCTCCTTATCTTATCGTTCACATGCTTAACCGAAAGTGGTCATGACTTACATAATTGATAATGTTAGCATAACAATGATATCTATTCTTTTTCAAATCTTATGATTATTATAAAAAACGACTAATCACCCCTTGATTCGGGAAACTGAAGTGAACCCATTAAGTTGGACATGTATATTAAGCGACTGATTGAAGGGCAAGCTGCCGGTATTGAACCGGTGTCTTGCCTTTAG
>NZ_BQXN01000020.1:0-44324 GCF_045862745.1 Furfurilactobacillus entadae
CCACAACGTTGACCAGTTTGCCTGGGACAACGATGGCTTTTCGGATTGTTAATCCAGCTAATGCCTTTTGTATATGCTCATCAGCCATGGCAATGGCTTCAAGGTCATCTTTACTGATGTCCTTATCAACCGTTGCGTGCCCCTTCACTTTTCCATTAACTTGCAAGACAACTTCAACCGTTGCTTCCACAAGTTTGCTTTCATCAAACGTTGGCCATGGTTGGTAACTAATTGTGTCAGAAACATGGAAGTAACTCCACAGTTCTTCGGCAACGTGTGGTACCAACGGCGCTAACATTTTAATGAAGCCTTCCATGTACTCAACTGGAAGTGCGTCCACCTTGTTGGCTTCGTTTACAAAAACCATCATCTGCGAAATCGCGGTGTTAAAGTGCATCCGCTCGTAGTCCTCAGTGACCTTTTTGACCGTTTCGTTGTAAACTTTATCCAGTTTACCGTCATTAATGGTCGTGACCCGGTCACGCAGATGGTTGTTTTCATCGATCATCAACCGCCATACCCGTTGAATCCACTTGTATGACCCGTTAATGCCGTCCTCACTCCATGGCTTCGATTCTTCCAGTGGTCCCATGAACATTTCGTACAGCCGTAAAGTATCGGCCCCGTACTTATCGACGATTTCATCAGGGTTGATCACGTTCCCCTTTGATTTCGACATCTTTTCATGGTTATCACCAAGAATCATGCCCTGGTTAACCAACTTTTGGAAGGGTTCCTTGGTTGGCACGACACCCAGGTCATACAGCACTTTATGCCAGAACCGAGCGTACAACAAGTGAAGCACCGCGTGTTCAGCCCCACCAATGTAGAGGTCAACCGGCAACCAATACTTGAGTTTTTCTGGATCTGCCAACGCTTGATCGTTATGTGGATCAATGTAGCGCAAGAAGTACCATGATGAGCCAGCCCATTGTGGCATGGTGTTGGTATCCCGTTTTCCGTGACGCCCGTTTTCATCAGTAACGTTCACCCAGTCGTCAATGTTTGCCAGTGGACTTTCACCCGTGCCGGAAGGTTCCAATTGATCGGTGTCAGGTAACGTCAATGGCAATTCATTTTCGGGAACCAACGTTGTTTCGCCGTCATCCCAGTGGATAACGGGAATTGGTTCACCCCAGTAACGTTGGCGACTGAAAATCCAGTCCCGAAGCCGGTAGTTCACCTTCTTGGCCCCAACGTGATGTTCAGTGATCCATTCGATGGCTGCCTTAATGGCCGTTGCTTTATCCATGCCGTCCAAAAAGCCAGAATTGATGTGCTTCCCATCGCCTGTGTAAACTTCCTGGCTTAGGTCGCCGCCTTCAATAACTTCCTTCAACGGCAGGTTAAACTTCATTGCAAACTCGTAATCACGAGGATCATGCGCTGGGACTGCCATTACAGCACCCGTTCCGTAAGACGCCAACACATAGTCGGCGATCCAAATTGGTAACCGTTCACCGTTGATTGGGTTGATTCCGTAAGCACCGGTGAACACACCAGTTTTATCCTTATTTAAGTCTGTCCGTTCAAGGTCAGATTTAGATTCGATTTCTTTGTGGTAGGCCAGCACAGCCGCTTTTTGTTCCGGCGTTGTAATTTGGTCGACCAATGGGTGTTCAGGTGCTAAAACAAGGTATGAGACCCCAAAAAGCGTGTCGGCGCGCGTCGTAAACACCTCGATCTTTGTTTCATCGGCGCCATCAACGTCAAAGAAAACACTGGCCCCTTCGGAACGGCCGATCCAGTTACGTTGTTGTTCTTTGATACTTTCAGGCCAATCAAGGTCTTCCAAGTCATCAATTAACCGGTCAGCGTAAGCCGTGATTTTTAGCACCCACTGCCGCATTGGGACCCGGTATACGGGGTAGCCACCACGTTCGGTCTTGCCGTCCACGACCTCTTCGTTAGCGACAACCGTTCCACCCATGAAGTCAGGGGCCCAATTGACCATAATTTCGTCTTCGTAAGCTAAACCACGTTTGTACAGCTGTTCAAAAATCCATTGCGTCCACTTGTAGTAGGCCGGGTCTGTCGTGTTAATTTCCCGATCCCAGTCGTATGAGAACCCTAATGATTTCACCTGACGCCGAAAAACATCAACGTTTTGATCCGTAAAGCCCTTGGGGTTGTGCCCCGTCTTTAGTGCGTACTGTTCTGCGGGCAAACCAAAGGCATCCCAGCCCATTGGGTGGAGCACGTTAAACCCTTGCATCCGCTTCAACCGGCTCATTGCATCCGTTGCTGTGTACCCTTCCGGATGACCAACGTGTAACCCCTGACCAGATGGGTAAGGGAACATATCTAACGCGTAATACTTTGGTTTATCGGCAAAATCAGGTGTTTTAAAGGTCTTATCCTTATCCCAAAATTTTTGCCACTTTTTTTCAATCTCATTATGATCGTACGGCATATTGTGCCTCCTTCATGACATTTCATACAGGTCAAACTGGACAAAAAAAGCCCTACTGGTTGTCTCATCACAACCAATAGGGCGAATCTCTCCGCGGTGCCACCTATCTTTTCACCATTGCTGGTGAACACTTTAGTCATTAACGCTGACAAACGAAGTGGTCTACACACCGCTTAACGCGGGTTCAATCGCTCAGTGAATCCCGGCGAGTTCGTAAACATCAAACCGCTGACTCGCACCCCCGTCAGCTCGCTTAAGGTCTGGTCGTTCACTACTGATCCGTCACTGTTAACCTGTTAAAATTATTGTTCATAGCATAGCAAATTCGCGGAGGCTTGGCAAGTCAGGCCAGAAAACATCATGCTATACTAAGAGATAAAACTGGGGGTCATAATTATCTTAATATTTTCTCGTTCCCAATGGCAACGCTGGCGCTGGGCGTTTGCTGGTGGTGGTGCCGTCATTTTCATTTTGTTACTGAGCGGCGTCCTCACAGATGCCCACTGGCTTGCCGGATTCGATCATCAATTAACGCACCTCATCCGCCAACCCGTAACCCCAGAACGGACATGGTTCTTTCAAAACGTTACCCGCTTGGGCAATCCGCACATTACCTTATTCGTGATGCTCGTCTTCTTTGCCGGATTATGGTGGCGGAAAAAGCGGCTTGGTGCGGCGTTCTTTTTGGTCAACGTGGGGGTCGGCGCCCTCATTATCAATCAAATTGCCAAACAACTTGTCGAGCGGCCCCGGCCAACATTGTTTCACCTTGTCAGTGCGTCTGGCTATAGTTTCCCCAGTGGTCACGCCATGAACGTGACGCTCATGTACGGGTCCCTCATTCTCCTGTGCAACCTGTATGTGGATCGCCTCGCCCTTCGCCTTGTCTTCGACACCCTGTTGATTCTTGCCATTATCGGTGTGTGCCTCAGTCGGATTTACCTTGGTGTCCATTATCCAAGTGATGTTGCAGCCGGCGTGGGTCTTGCACTCTGCGAATTGTTCTACGTTCGTTACGCATTCTTTAAAACAACAACGGTTCCTGCAATCAAAATTTGGTAAGGAGATTTGCTCATGCCACTTAATAACGCGCTTTCGTTTAGTCATCAGCTTTTAGAACCCACAATTCAACTGGGTGATACCGTTGTTGACGCCACGGTGGGCCAGGGAAATGATACCCGCTTCTTAGCAGCACGGGTTGGCAAAACAGGCCACGTCCTGGCCTTTGACATTCAGCAAGCCGCGCTGGATGAAACGGCAACCATGCTAACTTTAACCGGATTGCGGCCCCAGGTGGCGCTCATTCACGATGGTCATGAACATCTGGTTGACCACATTAATGACAACACAATGATCAGTGCGGCCATGTTTAACCTCGGTTACCTTCCGGGTGGGGATCATAGTTTGATTACACGCGGGCAAACGACCATCGCGGCCCTTCAAACCTGTTGTGATCATTTACGCCGTGGTGGCCTCATTACCATTGTGGTTTACACGGGCCATCCTGGTGGACAAACGGAGGCCGATCTTGTCACCGACTTTGTCCGCCACCTACCACAAAAGCAGTTTCAGGTGCTTCACTACGGCTTTATTAACCAGCAGCATCAGCCCCCTTATTTGCTCGCCATTGAAAAACGATAACCACTAAAAATCCGGTTGCTAGGACAATTAATGCGTCCTGGTACCCGGATTTTTTTAACTTATTTTGAATCAGCGACCGTTGTTTTTGGGCGATCAAAAATAATGTTTGCGAGTAATGCCACAACGACTAACCCAAGGGCCACCCAGAAGACGTTGTGCACACCCTGACTCATAATCTGACGGAGCGTCGGCATCAAATGAGCCGGCAAGTCACGCGCTGTCTGTGGATTAATCAGATCATTTAACATCCCCACACTGACATGGGCGTGCGTCTCTGCACCATGCGCTAGTGTTGTATTCATTACGATGCCATACACGGCTAGCATAAACGTTTGCCCCAAACTTCTGGACAGTGTATTGAACGATGTCGCCATGCCGATAATTTTGGGATCGACTAAGTGTTGGGTCGTCACGGAGGTACTGGTGATCGTTAAGCCAAACCCAACACCTAGTTCCGCGGAAATAACTAGGAAGACCCAGAACGCCGGTTGCACGGGGAGAAGAACCAGAACAATCGCCCCAACTAACACAATGGTCGTGCTGATCGACACCACCTGGCGCGGTGTCAGTTTTCCCATAATTTTACCCGCAATAAACGAACCAACGATCCACATGACAGACGATGGTGTGATCGCAAATCCAGCTTCGGACGCCCGCAGCCCCAATAGTCCTTGCGTCCAGGTTGGAATGTACACATCAAAACATACAAGGTAGCCGCTGACCAACGCAGCCGTTAAGTTTTGAATCACAAACGTTCGGTTATTAAACAGCGCTAAATCAATAATTGGATCCTCAGCCCGCCGTTCCTGGTGAATGAAGCCGATGAGCCCCACCACCGCTAACAAAAAGCTTGTTCCAACAAGCCACCACGAAAGCGGCGCCTCGCCAAGAACCTGAAACCCATACATCAACCCTAATAGCATCAAGGTCAACCACGCGCTCCCCGCCAGATCTAACGGTGCCGTTGGCCGTTCTTGACGCGGTTCGTGGAGGTAAACCATGATCATTAACATGGTCAATAGCCCGATCGGAATGTTAATGAAAAAAACCCAGTGCCAACTCAATTGATCAACGATAAAACCACCAAGTAACGGCGCAACAACGGAAGCAATGCCCCATGCCGCTCCGTTTAACCCGGCCACCTGTGCCCGTTTTTCAAACGGATAAATGTCCGCAATGATCGTGAACGAGACCGGCATAATGGTTCCGGCACCAATTCCCTGAATCGCCCGCCAGAAGATCAAGGTCATCATGGAATTCGACAGGCCACTCATCATCGACCCAAAAATGAAGACCGCCAGCCCAAATAAGAAAACGGGCTTTCGCCCAATTCGATCCGAGAGTTTTCCGTAAATTGGCGTTGCCAGTGAATTCGTCAGTAAATAGATGGAGAAGACCCAGTTCATCAGGGTCACTCCGTGTAAATCACCAATAATCGTTGGCATCGCCGTTGACACAATGGTCCCTTCGACTGCCGACATAAACGTTGCAACAAAAATGGCCACCGTTACCAGCGTCACGTTCGTTGTGTTCGTGCGTTTCGCCATAAAATCCTCCTTGATTAAAAAAAGACCCCTGGTAGCTGTAGTCGTCCTGTCTACCGGAGGGTCGTGGTTCAAATTCAATAATTTAGTTAATGTTAGTGCTTTGCAACGGCATCCGTTAACGCGGTCACCTTATCCGTTTGTTCCCACGGCAGGTTCAGGTCAGGCCGACCAAAGTGGCCATATGCTGCCGTCTGCTTGTAAATTGGCCGTTGGAGATCCAGCATCTTGATGATGCCGGCAGGTCGAAGATCGAAGACGTCACGAATTGCAGCAGCCAGCGTTGCCTCACTAACACGCCCTGTTCCAAACGTATCGACAGAAATGGAAACGGGTTGGGCCACCCCAATGGCATAGGCCAACTGAACTTCGACCCGGTGCGCTAACCCAGCAGCCACAATGTTTTTTGCAATGTAACGGGCTGCGTATGAGGCCGAGCGGTCAACCTTAGTGGCATCCTTTCCAGAAAAGGCACCGCCACCATGGCGAGCAAACCCACCATAGGTGTCAACAATGACCTTCCGCCCCGTCAAACCAGCGTCGCCTTGTGGACCACCGATTACAAACCGGCCCGTTGGGTTAATCAGATACTTCGTTTGATCATCCAATAACTTCGCCGGGATCACAGCCTTAACAACTTTTTCGATGATGTCATCATGAATCTGATCCAACGTGACATCTTCATCATGTTGCGTGGATAACACCACCGTATCAACACGGACCGGCTGGTTGTCATCGTCATATTCCACAGTCACTTGTGCCTTTGCGTCTGGCCGTAAGTAGCTAATGGTGCCATCCTTACGTAGTCGCGCAATCTGGCGCATTAAGGCGTGGCTTAATGCGATTGGTAACGGCATTAACTCCGGCGTTTCGTCAATGGCATAACCAAACATCATCCCTTGATCACCAGCCCCAATTTGGTCCAGTGGATCAACTTCACCATCACGGTGTTCTAGGGCGTCGTCGACCCCCTGGGCAATATCTGATGATTGTTCATCAATTGCCACTAACACGGCACAAGTGTCGCCATCGAAACCAATGCTAGCATCGTTATAGCCGATGCCTTTAATTGTGTCCCGAACGGTCTTTTGAATGTCAACATACGCAGACGTTGAGATTTCTCCAAAGACCAGCACCAAGCCGGTCGTCACGGACGTTTCACACGCGACCCGTGCGGTTGGATCTTGCGCTAAAATGGCATCCAGAATGGCATCGCTAATTTGATCAGCAATTTTATCTGGGTGGCCCTCTGAAACAGATTCAGATGTAAATAAATGACGCTCTTGCATACTTTAATTTCCCCCATCTTTTTTTCCGGTTACAAGGCCTCTAAGTCGACTAGCAGGCATTCGCGAGCTAGCGGCTTATCCTATCGGGAACGAAACTTATAACTTACATATACTAACACGTTCTAATCATTAAAAAAAGCGACTGCCCGTTGACCAACTCAACAAAGTTGATTAGCATGGAAAGAGATATTATGTTCAGCAAAGGAGTCACCATGCCAACTGAAACACGTTCTTCCCGAACCGTCACAGACTGGTTCACCAACCTGCCCTGGCAATTGACCCTCATTTTTGTCATTGCCCAAAACCTCATCTGGTGGAGTTATCCACTTCACTACGGCCGGATCACTGGCGGCACCTTTCAAGGCAACCAATTGCTATTACTGGCCTATACAATCACAATTAGTGCGACCAGTTTTTTGATGTTCCAAGCAAACTTTAAATCACTTTGGGCTCACGTTCCCATTTTAGTTAGCCTACTTCTGGCGTTCTCAGGCATCATTCGAGGAAACATCGAAATTTTGGTGATGCTTTTGATGTTTTCCGGCTTCTGGCTCGCCGTCGAAATGCGGTGGTTAAAACTTCAAAACGTTTGGGGATTGATTATTTATGCGATCCTCTCGACGTTTCCCGTTTCCAGCGCCATCTTCTTCTTTCAAAACCAATATTTGTCACCCACGTTTTTACTCAATTTGCTCCCACTGCTTGCCTGCCAAACCTTCTTTACGGTCCCGATTTTTGAAACTGAATCCCGGCGCCGTAACGTAACTGCCCTCATCAGTGGTGTCTTGCTGATCCTCGTCACTTTGTGGTTGCGCCGATCATTGATCGGGGTATGCGCTATTGGTGTCATTGCAGTAACCTACCTGTTTATGAATAACTTCCCGGCGCTCAAACAGAAATACGTTCCAACTGCCTACATGTTGTTTGAGTTGGTTTGTTATCTGCTCCTCGTTTTTGCCTAATCAAAATGCCTAGTCCCCTCACAACGGGAGCTAGGCATTTTTTGTTTGCTTACATGCTTATTTTGAAAATCATCCATTAATGGTGGTGGGGTTAACAGAGGGGGCCTCAACGCGGATTTTTTCGCTCTTAATTTTTGAATTCGCAGTCATTCAGGTGATCATTCACCATGCCTGTTGCCTGCATGTACGCATATGTTGCCACGGGGCCCATAAACTTAAAGCCCCGCTTTTTCAGATCCTTCGCAATCGCCACGGACAGATCCGTTTTTCCCGGAACTGCCGTCATAGTTGGCACATCGTTCATTTGGGTCTGGTTATCCACAAAGGCCCACCAATACGTTGCAAATGATCCAAACGCTGCCTGAATCCGTTGAAACGCCTGCGCATTGTTCACCGTCGCCGCCAGCTTACCCCGGTGCCGAATGATTCGCTCATCCTGCAAAAATGGTTCCCAATCTTCCGGACTCATCTCGGCAACGACAGCAACGTCATAGCCCTTAAAGTCTTCATTAAATGCTGCCCGTTTATTCAACACCGTTTGCCACGACAATCCGGCCTGATACGTTTCCATGCACATCAGTTCAAATAACGCATGATCATCATGCAGTGGTTTCCCCCACTCATGATCGTGATACGCCTGCATCAGTGGTGACGAATCCGCCCAGTCACACCGTGTCACCATTTCAATTTCCTCCATTAGAACTGCGTCAAGGCCGTTGTAATTGCATCATTAACGGCCGCTTGCTCATCATCAATAAGCTTTACGCGTCCTTCAATCACCTTGATGTCCATCTCAATTTCACGAGTGAGCCCTGGAACAGTCAGTTTCGGTTCAAAGAAGGCCTTAAACTCAGCCAACCGTGTCGCCGTTCTAAACGCACGTGCCGTCACCGTAATGAACGTGGCAAATTCCATGTCGCCACCAACCGTTTTATCCAACCATGCCCAGTCATTTCGTAACCAGTCCCATGCCGCCTGTTGGCCAGCAGGATTACTCAAAACACCAGCATACCAAGCACGCAAATCTTGTGGTTTAATGACCGCCGCATTTTCAAATACAGCAATCAACGCCGCAATTTGGGTGGGTTCTGTTGTGCTGGTCAAGGCACTGCAAAGGGCCCCCTTATAGCTTGCATCTGAGCTATCTTGATAAGCTTGCAAAAGTTGATCAAATAATTCTTGCCGGTTGAAGTGTTTAACTTCATTACGAAGAACTAGTGGCCGAATGGCGGCTGGTAGTTGATCCAAATGCGCTTCATTGTCAGTAAATAATTGGTGGGCTGCCGCAATTGCGTCGGCGTTTTGACCGTACAATGCCGCGCTCAACACCAGTGGTCGGCTCAACTGATCGTCGTTTGAATCCGTTGCTTTTGCTGACCACCCGAGGCGACTCACCGCACCAGCGCTCAAATGATTAAAGAACAACTGGAGGCTTGTTTCAGCCGTTGTTTCCGGTTCGACAAATTTTTTCAGATTATTTGCCCCCTGATTTAAGGCATCCGTCACAATTGCCTGTTCACTCCCACTGAACCGTTGCAGTAACGGAATGATCGTCGCAGAGCTAATCTGTTGCCCATCAGCCAATAACCGAGCGTCCTGCAATAATTGCAGTTGTGCGTTGGCATCAAGATCCGCTGGATGGTTCAACAGATCAGTCATTAATGTGTCGTCGTAATCAACGACGAAATGGGCATTGTTCCCCACGTTTAACCGGAATGGCTTGCCGTTTTGTTGGCGAAGTTGTTCATAGTCCCCCAGTTGTTGCGTTGGTTGTGTGAATAACGTCGGAACTTGCTCGTAATTACTGCTGAGCGGAATTTGCCACAAACGACCAGCATCCTGCTTTTCTCCGATAAAGAACTGTTCTTGTGAGATCGTCAATTGACCATCAACCACCGCTGCATGCACAACGGGGTACCCCGGTTGTTCTAACCATGAGGTCATGATTGCCCCAACATCCATCTTTGCAGCGGTGCCTAACGCAGCCCACAGATCTGCGCCGGTCGCATTGTCGAAATGGTGCGCTTCAAAGTACGCGGCTAAGCCAGCACGAAGCGCGTCATCACCGATCAACGCACGAACCATGACCAGCATCCGGGCTCCCTTTGCGTACACGATTGCAGCGTCAAACAGGGCGTCAATTTCCGCTGGATCATTCACCTGAACGTGAACTGACTGAACCCCAGCCGTTGCGTCCCGTTGCAAGGCCGCTGGGACATCCCCGGCTTGGAAACTATCCCAGATGTGCCATTCTGGTTCAAGCGCATCAATGGCCACATATTCCATCATGTTGGCAAAACTTTCGTTTAACCACAGATCATCCCACCACTTCATGGTCACTAAATCACCAAACCACTGGTGGGCGAGTTCATGGGCAATCACCGTGGCCACTAATTGCTTTGTCGCTAACGCTGTGTTGTCAGGATCAAGCACCAAATATGCTTCACGATAGGTCACAAGGCCCCAGTTCTCCATGGCCCCCGCCGAAAAATCAGGCAGCGCTAACTGCCATGAATGCGGCAATGGATATGGTGTTTGGTAAAAATCTTCATAAAATTCAATTGAGCGTTTTGCAATGTCCAATGCGAAATCAAGCTCATTTTCTTTATGAGCCTTAGTTGAGAACACACCGACTTGGACACCGCTGGTCGTTGTCGTTTGCTTACTTTGTAGGTCACCAAACGCAAAGGCAACAAGGTACGTTGATATCCGCATGGTTGTATCGAAGTAGTGAACTCCATCCTCATGCCGCACTTCTGGCATGTTGCTTAAAATGGTCTCACCTGGTTGTTCATCAAACTTGATGGCTAGATCAAACGTTGCCTTTGCCTCAGGTTCATCCACACACGGAAAGGCCTGGCGTGCAAACGTTGTCTCAAACTGGGTTCCGATGATTTCCTTTTGTTCACCATCCACGTTGTAATAAGACGGATAAATGCCCATCATCGTATCCGTCAGTGGTGCCGTATACGTAATGGTTAGCCCAACGACCCCTGCTTCTGATAGTTCGATGTTCAGGGCGTCAGCTGAATCATCGACGGTAAACGGAACAGCAACTTCATCTGCTTTAACAGCAGTTACATGCAGATTCTTTTGATGAACCGCAATGTTTGGTGTTACTGCCGAGCCCATAATAATGGTCCGGCCGCTGATGAGCTTTTGCTCACGGTCAATCTCTAAGAAAACTTGGTAGTTCGTTGGTTGGAACTGATCATAAAAGCGGGTTATTTCAGCCATAATATATCCTCTCATCTAAATTAGAATATTCTCATTATACGTCATTTACACCAGTATTGAACCTATAAGCCCCCGAAAATCGTTGCCAATATTACCCAGGTTTCATCGTCGCCCCGTGAACCACACCAACTAAAAACGGTTTGAGCCCTGTGCCAAAAGCACTGCTCAAACCGTTTATTTCACGATTGACCTAATACTGAAGCTTCAGTAAGTCGGTCTTTTTAACATCTTGAATCGTTTTTGTGCCAGCCAATTGCATCACAATCTGCAATTCTTCATTAATATGTTCATAAACAGATTGAACACCTAATGCACCACCAAGTGCCAGACCATAAATTGTTGGCCGGCCAAATGCGACCAAATCGGCGCCACTGGCGAGTGCCTTAAACGCATCCGAACCGCGCCGAACACCGCTATCAAAAATAACTGGTACTTCACCCTCAACTGCCTTGGCAACATCTTCCAACACATCAAAGGATGCTGGGCCACCATTTAGTTGCCGGCCACCATGATTAGAAACCCAGACACCTTGTGCGCCCGCCGCAATGGCTAAACGAGCATCTTCTGGTGTTTGAATCCCCTTAACGATTACTGGAAGGTGGGTGTAATCAGCAATTCGTTTTACATCATCAGGACCAATCTTTTGCGCAGCTGAAGCATAAATTTCGCTGATTCCTTTGCCTTGGCCGGTCCCATTACTGTAACTAACCAGGTTTGGCATCGGAATTGGGAAGGCAAAATCATTAACAATATCAGCTTCACGGTAGCCGCCCAACGTGGCGTCAACCGTTAAAATAATGGCTTTGACCCCTGCTTTAACAGCCTCATCAAGTAAGTGATGGTTAAAGTCCCAGTCCTTACTCATGTACAGTTGGAAGAACTGAGGCGCCTCAGGAGCGGCGGCAGCAGTCTCTGAAATTGATTTAGAAGAATAAGTACTTTGGGCCATCAACCCACCAACAGCAGCCAGTCCGCGTGCTGTATCTACTTCCCCTTGGGAGTGAGCCAGCCCCTGAGCAGCCGTTGGCGCCATCATGATTGGCGTCTTCAGCTTGATCCCAAATACTTCCGTCGATAGGTCTGGATTCTCGATGTTGCTTAATGCGCGTGGTGCAATTTGCCGGTGATTAAACGCATCCCGATTTTCATGCATTGTCCACTCATTTTCTGCCCCACCAGCAACGTAACCAAAACCACCCGTTGGCATGATTTCCTTTGCACGTGCTTCAAGTGACTCCAAATTAACGATTGTTAGCTTCTCTTCACGATCACTTTGTTCATATCCATTTACTACTGTCATGATTAAGACTTCCCTTCTTACTTACTATTAATAAGTATGCCACTCGTCCCTCACATTTGTTAAGCATTCTTACTTCTAAATTCGTTTGCTTAAGATCTCCACGTTCATACCAATAATTCGCTGCTTAACGTAAACCGGTCATTCGCCATCACGCAACTGTACGTGGTGGCGAATGACCGGTTTGTTAGTGCTGTATGATCACCTATATTTTCTTGCGTGCCGGTTTAATCTGACACAACGAGTAATGACTTAATGGCTGTTCGTTGATCCATTGCTTCATACGCTGCTTCAACCTCGTCTAAGCCAAACCGCTGGGTAAAGACACGCCCCGGATGGGTGGTCCCGGTTAAAACGGCATCAAGTAACACAGCCCGGTCATCCGTTGTAACGGATGCAATCCCACCGCGCAGGCCAACATTCCGCCAGAATAACGCGTTTGTGTTCATCTCTGCCTTTTGGGGCACACCAACCCGGCCCACGATTGCGCCGGGCCGACCAACGGCCACTGCTGTCGCAACTGACTGTTCCGTGCCGACACATTCCAACACGGCATCGGCCCCACCGTCCGTCAATGCTTGAACGCGGGCCACCGCTTCATCACCACGTTCAGAAACGATGTCCGTTGCACCGAATTCTTTTGCCAGCGCCTGCCGATCCTCATGCCGACTCATGGCAATGATCCGGGTTGCACCGAGCATCTTCGCCGCGATCACACCGCACAGACCAACGGCACCATCACCCATTACAACCACCGTATCGCCGGCCGTTACGCCAGCACTGGTTGCCGCGTGGTACCCCGTCGCCATAACATCAGCCAAACTCAAGAGATCATTTAACTGATCGTCCGTATAATCTGCCGGTTGCCCGGGAATTTTAACCAGCGCCCAATTTGCATTTTTAAAACGAAGGAATTCACTTTGATAACCAACCACTTCGTCATCCAGTTCGCCAGCGTTTAGACAATTTCCGTCATAGCCGGCCTTGCAGGCTGCACAATGCCCACATCCGTGAGTAAACGGCACAATCACAAAATCCCCTGGTGTAACAGCTGTGACTGCGTTCCCGACCTGTTCAACCACCCCGATTGCTTCATGGCCTGCCGGTGTGTTCAACGGTCGTTGCGAAATCCCCCGGTACCACCATAGATCTGACCCGCACACGCAGGCCCGAACCACCCGAATCACGGCGTCAGTATCGTGTTTAACTGTTGGCTTAGGTAACTGCTGAACTTCCATCTGTCCTGGTTTTACAAAAATTGCTGTTTTCATCCTGTTCCTCCACGTTTTCAATCATCATGTTCTTTAAAAAAGTGCTTCAACAAAACCAGTTTACCCCTTCAAGTCCACTCTAAAGCAACCCCATATCAATCAAAATTAGCCGCTTAAACAAAAACGACCGGCATCCCAAACGTTTGGAAAACCGGTCGCACTACAACATTCTCTTATTAATCGTCGACACCACGGCCAAGAACGCGTTTCAATAATTCATACAGTCGGTACTGGACCGGCCGGATCGGTTTAACAAACGTCCCCAGCATTTCTTGCGTGACCCCGTTAAACGACTGTTTAAACTTCAACACACCGTCTGAGCCATCAAACACACCCGAAACACCATAGAAGTTATACAACCGGCACCCGTTGTCCACCGCAACCCGCATCATGTGATCCTGGATCATATACGGTGCGTAAAATTTCTTAAACGCTTCATTAGTAAAGCTAAACATGTACGCCACTTCTTGCGGCTGAACAAAAAACATCGCCCCGGACAGAACCGTCGTCGACCCATCCGCCTGTTCAAACTGCTGGGCTTCCTTAATCCGCTTCTCGTGCTGCTGAATTTGATCAGCCAATTCACGGCGTTGCCCCTTCAAATGCTTATTGTGGGGTTTCTCCACCAGCTGGGCGTCTAACTTATCCACCTCACCCTGGAGTTTATCCGCTTGGTCCCGCTGACTTGCCATGTAAGTCTTAAAGTTCAGTTCTGCAAAAATAAACTTAACGTGTTTTCCAAAGGCCTTGTACGTCTTTTGATAATAATCTAACGGTTTATCATGAAAGTTGAGCCGGTCAGCCGTTGCTTGCGTAAATTCTTTAAACCGTGGTAAGTCATCGTAGCTTAATTCCCGCAGTGTGATCCCAAATTGTTGCGTTTTCTTTAACGCATACTGTGCGTCCTTTTGATAACTCTTGACCAACGTGTCTGGGGTTAAGCCCGTCAGTTTCTTAACAAATTGATAGCCCACAGCTAACGTTGAAAACCCGGGTGTAAACGGAATCCGGGTAAATCCTGCCGTTGTTAGGTTGGTAATGGCTTGTTCATTTTCAGTGGCCAAAACCGTTCCATCATCACCGAATTCACGGTGAACAACGTTGGGAAGCCACCGCAGAACAAGGCCGTGACGGGCCTTGGCAAAGGCCACGATCCCATCTGTCATCGTCTTAACGAGTGCTGCATCGTTATAATCCATCATCGGACCACCGGCGACTTCAAATAAATAGCCGAGGTGTAGCTTTCGCCAGTTTAACAAGCCCGCTGCAAGAATATGGTCGTTTTCATCAACCACCCCAACGTAGGCCGAGGTCCAGCTCCGCTGATCAAGAACCTTCTTTTGCTCAGGAATCTGAGTGTAACTACCCTGTGGATGTTGCTGTTCGAACGCTAGGTACGCCGCCTCGTCCAGTTCTTTAAAAGTCATCATGGTTCGTTTAAGCCCTCATTTCGTACAAATTGAATACAACGGAAATTATACCACGCAACCCTTTCATTCGTGTATTAGCACTAAACTAGTTTATGAAAATCATTGGCACTTGGATAAATTAAAAATTCATCACACTTTAAATAAAAGACAGACCATGGTGACTAAGCTGAAACATAGTCACCATGGTCTGTCTTTTAAATTTGTTATAAGGCCCGCCTTTATGCGGGCTGCTTTTTCCGACGGCCAAAACTAAACTGTCGGTGCATGTAAACACTCCGAACAATTGGAAGATAAGGAATTAAGAGAATTACCACACTGACAAAAATGACGTGGTAGATAATCACAATAATTACGCCAATCACATTATTCAGGTGTGAGCTACTGAGTGTGAAAAGCTTACCAGCAATTTTAAAATTATCTAAGTCAACATCATGAAAACACATAACAATGAGTGATTCACGGCCAAACCACGTTAGCCATGTCCACGACATCCGTGGCGTCTTTTCAGCAATAAATTTTGCAAGGAGAATCAACCCATAACTTCCGCCCATCCCGCCAAGACTTGCCAAAATCGGGTTTGCTGCAAACCCAACGTTGAGATAGAAGAAGCCTGACCACGCTGACAACGCCCATAGAATTATCCCACCAAGTAAGTAGGACCAGTACCATCGCTCTACCAGGTCATACTGTTTTAGTGCGTAGCCAAACCAATAAAAGACCTGACTAATCAACGCAGCGTTTATCGACCAGGGGAGCAAGATAAATTTAACGGTTCCAAACCCAATCGTTGCTAACACAACGGCAATCACTAACATCCATACAAGTTGTGCCTTGGCCCGCTTCGTTACCTTTAACGTTAAATTAAACATTAAATTACCAACAAACATTGCTAGCAAGAACCAAATTGCGCCAATTGCGGGAACAATAAGCCCCTGGCTACCAGGAAGTTTGCTGGGTGTCCCGATGCCATATAATGCTGCTAAAATCGCATGCGGTAGGCTATCAAAACCAGTAAGTCCTTTAATGCCGGGAAATGATAATGCAATCCAGGAAATTGCCACAATAATTATTGAAGTTCCAAAATACGGTAATAAGACATTTGTGGACAATCCAGTTGTCGTTTTTTTCCAGTCACGTTCTTTAAATAAGTATCCAGAAAGGACGAAGAAAACTGGTACATGAACTGCAAATATGACTTTAGCAAGATTCGAAAATGAATACACATACAGCGAATGACCAATGATAATCAAAAGTATCGCCATCCCGCGGACCACATCGATCCATTCAATTCTCTTCATAACCCCGTTTTCACCCTCCACGATTCTTACATGAATTTCTAACCCATTTTACGACTAACTAGTCTACAAAGGACCGGTCATTGCTTGTCTTCTAAATTATGCTGAAGATTATTATATCATAGATGCCATTTCACTCGTTTTTATCATTAAACTAACATTCATTAAATCTAAAAACGGCTTGACGTCGAAAAAATTCGAAGCCAAGCCGTTCACTATTTTTAATTGTGATTCACTTTTAGTCCTGGTTACTCACCAAAGGTCGTGGCACTATCGTCAGGGCCGCCGACAATGATAAACTTCACGTTCTCATTATCCTTTAGCAACTTGGCAACCGGACATTCGTCCAGTGCTTCATCAACTAGCGGTTGCGCCGTCCCATAGTCGGTATCTCTAAAAATAATTTTGGCACTCACATCAAACTTATAGCCAACGGTGTCTTTCAAAATATCAACACGGGTGCTGATCTCTGTGTCTGGAACAATGTGGTGGCGCTTTTCAACAATTTGCAGCGTTGCGTTGAAACAGGTGCTTAACGCAAAGCCGATGAATTGTTCTGGGTTCGTTCCGGGTGCATCAACAAGCGAACTACTAACCCCCAGCGCAAGTCCTTCATTTCCTTCAACGTAGCTTTCACCAACGAGACCATCTTTGTTTGTCACGGTTGTATGATATAAAGATTTTGCATTCATCGCCTATCCGCTCCTTTATAAACCGACAAGAACTGAATTGAACTAATGATTAATGCTCAGCTTCTTTAAGCAACGTGCCGAGCGCTGGTTGATCCTTTGTGTTGATCTTGTACTGTTTAGCGTAATCATCAATTTGCGTTTGACTATACTTATCTGGATCCAGTGGCATGAAGCCGGTCGCAATTGGATCTGATGGATCAATTTGCGCATTCAGAAGGATCGGCTTTTTGTTGCCAGCTTCCTGCAACCGCTTGATTTCTTTAAACGTTGTTTCTAGGTCGGCTAACGTGGAAACGTTAAACCCGATTGCACCGAACCCATCGGCAACCTTTGCCCAGTCTGTCTCTGTAAGATCAACGCCATAGAAATGCTGTTTTGTTTGTTGTTGTTCATACCAAATGAAACCAAACCGTTCGTTTGAAAAGACGATGTTAACAACAGGCAGTTCGTACCGAACTTCGGTAAGCAAATCTTGGATAACCATGGCAATGCCTCCGTCACCGGAGAACGTCCATGCTTGTGAATCTGGGAAGCTCAACGCCCCAGCAAGCCCTGCTGGTAACCCGTAACCCATGGTTGCAAACAAGCCTGAAAGAACAAATTTCTGGTTTTCGTCCATTTTGACACCACGAACGGCAAATTCAGAAACATTCCCGGTGTCCACACCATACGTATCATTTGGACCAGCTAGTGCTCGAACCTGCTTCATGACAGCCTCAGGTTGCAAGCCAGTGCTTTCGTCTTGAGCACGAACATCAAGCCAGTTGAGCCAGTTTTCCCGGTTCTTACGGTTAGCACTGATCCACGCTTTGTTGGTTGCTGTTGCACCACTGTCCATAAGGGCTTGCAGATACGTTTTCCCATCGCTAATGACCGTGTAATCAACGGGAACAACCTTACCAATATCAAAGCTATTATCGTTTACTTGAATAATCTTAACGTCCTTTGGCCAGAACCGTGCAAACGGATATTCTGAACCAATAAAGATAATTAAGTCCGCTTCTTGAACGGCTTCGTAACCTGATTTCGAACCTAAGCGACCGTTCGTTCCAAGATAGTTAGGATGGTTTGTTTCCATGATTCCGGTTGCCGGGACCGTAGAAACAACAGGAATGTCAAACTGCTCTGACACTGCGTCTAGTTCTTTTCGAGCGCCCTTCAACCCAGTTCCAACGTAAAACAATGGGTGGTTCGCTTCTTGAATAAGTTTAACGGTGTCCTTAACGACCTCTGGATCAATGGTTTCAGTAAATGAAGCTGAAACCGTTGCTGGTGTTTTTGGCAGTGAAAAGTCGATTTCTTCCGCAGAGAGGTTTTCAGGAATAGTGACCACCGCAACGCCCTTCAACCGGTAAGCTTCACGAATCGCTTGGTTGATCACATACGGAATTTGGTCCGCTGTTGTTACCGTTCTGTTGTAAACAGCAACGTCCGCAAACATTGGTCCTTCATCCATCTCTTGGAAGTAGTTCGTATTCATAATGTCTTGGCCAACTTGACCAACCAACGCAAGGACAGGAACGTGGTCCATCTTTGCGTCATACAGGCCGTTGAAGAGGTGCGTTGCACCAGGACCCGCTGACCCAAACGCAACACCGATCTTTCCAGTCAGCTTCGCATCCGCCGAAGCAGCCATGGCCCCAACTTCTTCATGTCTGACCTGAATGTACTTAACCTTGTCTTGTTCTAAGTAAAGACCTTCAACAGTGTGGTTAATTGACCCACCCGGAATCCCATATACGTGATCAACATCCCATGATTCTAAGACTTTTACTAATGCTTGACCTGCAATCATTTTTGCCATAAGACAGCATCTCCTTACTTTTTGTTAGGACAACGTAAGCGTAACGCTTTCGTTGAAATTTTGCCAACAAGTTTATTCGGAAATTTACACCACCCGCAAACAATGAATATCACTGATGTTTATTTCAAATAATAGTGATTAAAACCTGAATTAAGCACGTCATAACAAGTTTTCAAATTAGATTGCACATTATTTAATTTCTGATATAATTAACGAGGTTTAAGATCTATCACATAAACAATCTACTTAATTTCCACCTTTAAAAACAACGAGTAGATTCACAATATGGAGGGACTTCACATGAAAACAACACGTCTTATTGCCTTAACCGCTTTGGCTAGCCTTGCTTTAGCTGCTGCGCCAACGGTTGCTCACGCTGACCGGTCTGCTTCAAACCAGTACGGTCCTGGGGATGCAACGAACAACATTAGCGCAACCACAAAGGTCGGCCAAGGATTCATTTCTAGTGGAACATCATACAACGGTAACGCTTCTGGTGCCGCTGAAGGTAAGTCCACTGCTCAATTTATGGTTGATGCTGGTCAATTAACCTTGGATAAAGTTCCTGACATGAACTTCCAAAACGGATCAGTTGCGAACATCGTGAGTGCTGACCAAACACTGGCATTAAAAGACAACACTGTAGGTAGCGGTGACAGTAAAAACAGTACTGCCTTCGATGGGAACAACAGCGGAACCTTATCCGTTACCGACTACACTGGTTCTAACAATGGTTGGACGGTCTTAGCCGCACTTGGTCAGTTCACTAGCAATAGTGGTGCTAGCAAGATCAACAACGCAACGTTGAACTTAAGTGCAAGCAACCAAAAGTCCTTAGTTAGCGGCACCGCTGCGGCAAAGAACATTAGCTTGAACTCTGCGTCAACTGCTGACGCAACGACGTGGCCAACTGCCTCTGTTCTTTGGAGCACTAATAAGAACACTGGTGAAGGGACCAACACGGAAGACTTCGTTTCTGCTGCCAACACGTTGACGATCAAGCAACAAAACGACATTCAACCAACAACGTACCAAGCAAACTTATTCTGGACGTTGCAAAATGCCCCAACTGCTACACCAGCGAACTAATACGAAAGAGCCGAATAACCAACTGGTTAATCGGCTCTTTTCATCAGGAGATCAACTATGCAGACTATTAAACGGGTGTTGACCACCCTCCTCTTTGTTTCACTCTTTTTAATCGTCCCCCAGACGGTTTTCGCTGAAACAAGTCCAACCACTGGTGCCGGCTTTACCATCACACCAGAATTCCCCAAAAATCAGCTCCCGGACGAGACTAGTTTCTTTGACCTAAAGGTTACCCCTGACCAGACCCAAGAACTGACGGTGGTGGTCGCTAATAAAACAAACCAGGCTCGCTCATTGACGGTTCAACCGACAAACGCAACAACCGGGGACAACGGGGTCGTTGTGTATACGCCAAACAAAAAGCGCGACTCATCCGCAAAGTACACGTTTACACAGCTAACGTCGAAGGCAGTAACCGTCAAGTTAGCCGCTAATGAGGCCAAACCAATTACGTTTACCACCCAGATTCCCAAAAAAGGCTTCCAGGGTCAAATCCTCGGCGGTATCTTTGTTTCTGACCCCGCAACCCACAAGGCAACGGGGCAAACTAAGGGCTTTAAGATCAATAACCGCTACTCAATGGTTCTTGGGGTGCGGTTACAAGAAAACCCCAATAAAAAGGTTACCCCCGACCTGGCCTTGAACCAAGTTCGTGCAGGTGAAGTTGCCGGTGATGGTGCCGTGCTAGCAAACCTACAAAACAAGGCCCCCGTTCTCTTTGGGAAAATGTCCATCACGGGCCGGGTTTATCCTCGCAACAGTTCGAACCAGTTATACAAGACCACCAAGCATGACTACGCAATGGCACCAAATAGTAATTTCAACTACGCCATCTCCACAGGTCATCATCGGTTAAAGGCCGGCAAGTACACGTTGAAACTAACGGCCACATCAGCTAAACGAAGCTGGAAATTCACCAAAAACTTTACCATTTCACAAAAGGAAGCCGATAAGTACAATAAGCAACTGACCAATGTTAAACATAATTGGACTTGGTTATACGTTCTGCTTGCGATTCTCGGCGCCCTCTTACTTGCTGGTATTAGCTTTTGGTTAGGTCGCAGAAATAAAAACGATCACTCAGCAAACTAGTAAGGAGGAGGATTGCCCCGTGAAATATAAACGCCATTTACCATGGTTGACCGGCTTATTAACCACGATGTTTATTTTTCTATCAGTTAGTATTCCCGTTAACGCCGCTGATTACCCAAACACCAACCCGCCCAGTGCGGCACCCGTTTCCGGGTTCTTTTCTCAGTGGACTGGTGGGTTTCAGCAACAGCCTGTGGATACAAATTCCGTGGCGGACGCTGCATATACGCTAAAGCTGAGTACAGTTCGGGCGACGTTCTTTCTCACTGCCGATCAGGGGGATCCCACCGTTACCTGGAATTGGTCAGAAAACAACTCTGCTTGGAAGCCCGTGACCAATGGTTCTGGTTCGTCCGGCACTGCCACCGTTTCAGCTAATAATCCTGATAGCAACCATCAAAATTCGTCATTAACAAACACGTTTAAAAACGATGGCAAAGCACACACGATTTACTACCAAGCCCAGTTACATTATTCTGGCGGCTGGTTCGGTGTTGGTGCCAATACCTACTATTCGAACGTTGTTAAAGTTCAAATTTCACCTGAGATCGTTCACGCTACTGACCTTTCGTTAAGCGTTGATAACCCGAACCTGCCTAACGGGCATTCAGAAGTCGTCCACCCGACGTTGACCCCCGCCCAGGCAACGGATAAAATCACGTGGTCAATTGCTAACCCAGATGGTTCAGCCACCAACGTAGCAACCATTTCAGATACTGGGTTAGTCACGGCTAGCAGTGAGACCTCAAAATATGGCCCAGTCGTGGTTACCGCACAGGTAAGTGGCCTCACCCGGACGTTAAAAATGTTTATCGGGGGGTTACAAGACACCAAGGCGTTAGAAAACGGGAAAACCAATCCGTCATTTGAAGTCAACGGTTATACCAAAGGCACGACAGTCAGCGCTTGGCACCATAAGCTGGCTAACGGTACCGATGAAGTCATTAAGGATGGGCAAACCTTAGCTGATGGAACCAAAGTTAGTGTCTCAACCGACGCCGCCACCGGCATTAGCAACGGTGTTTTGACCCTCGATAAAACGTCAATTAAGGAAGATAAAAGTACGTACTACGCAGAATTAATGGTGCCTGTTCCTGGAACCTCTGCTCAAAAAGATCAAACGAACACAGCCACCCTTAGTGTCACTCCCAACTCACTCACATTAGATGGCGTCCCTGACTTTAGCTTTGGGTCAACAAATCGCTCCGTCCCAATTAACGATATTGTTCAGGGGACAACGTTGACCACAACAACCCCATTCACCGGTCCCAAGACAACGTATGACGGGAACGGTAAGGGCGCCCTCCAAGTTACTGATCCGCGCGGAAGCGGTGCTGGGTGGACGCTCTACGCTAGCATGACTCCATTTAACAATGCGACTGATAAAAGTGCGCTGGGGGCTAACGGGGGCATCACCCTCAATCTCCTTTCATCAAACGGTGCAATCAATAACGTGGCCGTTCGTAACGATGGTTCACAAACGTTGGTTCTTCAACAACAAGCGACGAGTACCGCAACGTCGTCTTTAGATTTATCACCGTCAACACTAAAAATTGCCCCAACACCGTTAGTTTCACCCGGTTTGTACCAGTCCACGATTACATGGACACTCGCAAACGTTCCAAACGCAAGTTAGGGCTGACCATAAAAAAGAGGCATCCAACTGGAGGCCTCTTTTTTATGTGTTCGATCAGCAATTGCTGTACTCCATTTAGCGTTGTATGTTGCCGGCACTTCTCAACTGCCCTCACTCATTCAATACCTTAACCGCCCTAATTTGTTCCATGTGCACATTGGTTTCCCCAACAATAATCACATCTTCACGCCCTTGCCCCATAATTCTGCCTTCAATGACAGCTGGCAACCCATTTTCCACACTCATTTCGTTCAGAAAAATGGCGACTGCCTTTTGCTTCAAAATTGCCTGACCCACGGCCGTAAAAATTGCTTCTTGGCCCATTGGGTCTACGGCCACACGGGCATCACGTTCATTCTCAGCCAACGTTTGCTTATTAAGGGCGCTTGTATGGTCCGACAAGTAATACCCCTGCCATTTAAGCATGCCACGATCCTGATAATCATGATGGAAAAACATCTTGACCAACTCTGGATCATACTCACCGGGCTTCATCGGGATGCCGCCTCCGTTCAATTAAGCGTTGGCTTTCGGGCCACCGCTGCTGCTGAAAATTCAAAAAAACAAGCGTTAACTTTGTCCGTAACCGTAACTTAGCAATGAGCGCTTCTAAATAGGCTAACTGGTAATCGGTCACTGAATGCAATGGCACTGATCTTTCCCGGTGGCCCTGTTTAAGCGAATTGAAAAAGAAATTATATTGTTTGTCGTACGGATCATCGGCAACGAGAATCCAGTAACGGGTGTGCGGCTGCCGCAAAAAGAGTGGCTCAATTCGCTCATAAATGAGCCGACTTTCATCAATCATAGGCGTTTCCTCCGTTATGGCCACCAACCAGCGCTGCACGGTCAAGGGCCGTCCCGCCAGTTTCGGTACTCCGTGCGTACACCAGGGCCTTGAAACCAAACCGATGCCGCAGATCGTCAATCGTTGCTTCCACCTGGTGCTTTTTTTCCTGTGCTTCAGGATCAACAAATAAATTTAGTTGCCGGTAAGTCACAGCCGATAAATTTGCGCCCGCCACCGCAATGTTTCGAACCGCTTCACCGTGCCAGTGTTTACGAAACAGGTAGGTCAGACCACGGACGATTTCTTCATGATCATTGGTTGCGTCTAACCGTAATTGTTGATGAAACCCACCGCGGCCGGTCCTCTCCTTCACGCCATACGAAAACCCAATACTGAGTGAAACACTGGCCGTTAGCTTTTCATGGCCACGTAATCGTGAGGCAAGCTGCTCCCCGATTTCTTTGATGACCAGTTCAATTTCGTGCTGATCATCATAATCCCTTGGTAACACTTGCGAATTACTGAAGCCTGCTGATTTCACATCAACCCGCTCCCGCAATTCTGCCCGGTCAATCCCCCATGATAGTGCAAACAGTTGGGCACCGATCATCCCCATTTCCTGCTTTAACATGTACGGATTGGCATGTGCTAACTCGTTCATGTTGGTAATTCCTAACCGTCGAAGATGCTCAGCTGTGCGCCGACCAATACTCCAAACAGAAGTCATTTCTTTAATGCACCAAATCGTTTGTGGGACCGTTGCATAACTAATTTGACCAATAAAGTTCTCCGCATGCTTTGCATAAATGTCTAGGGCAATCTTCGCCTGGGCCGGGTTCTCACCGATCCCAACCGTGACGTAAAGCCCAAAACGTTCATAAACCGTATGCTGAATCACTTGCGCAACTGCGACGGGTGACGCCCCAAACTGCCGCCACGACTTTGTTAGGTCTAAGATCGATTCATCAATTGAGTACGGCCACAAGTCTTCATCAGCCACAAACTGACGAAAGACGTTATTAATTTCAAGGTTACGTTTGATGTATAAATTCATTCGCGGCGGCACCACCTTTATGCTGGCATCCTCCGGCAAATCACGTTGACGGGAGACATTGGCCCGCAGATTAAACCGCCGTTTTGCTTCAGGTGACGTGGCCAAGATGAGACCACCGTTAGTGTTCTCCTGCTCGCTCATCACCACAAGGCAAACATCTAGCGGATCCCAACCACGCATGCTGGCCTCAACGCTGGCATAAAAGGACTTATTGTCAACGGCGAAAAAGACACCGCGTGGTTCCACATCATAGTCATAGTCTGCCATTTGCTCACGCTCCCTGTTTTGATTTCAATTTACATTATACAAACGTATGTTCGCTTTAACAACAAACTTTCCTCGTTATCTTCATAAATATCATTTCCAGTCATTTTATTAATGACGGCGTATACTAAACTGAATTATTAAACTCATAGGGAAGTGTTCACATGCAATCACTTAAAAAACAGCCCATTTACGAGTCCCTCTTGATTGGTGTTTTGCTAGCCGGCGTTGGCGGCTACCTTGATGCCTACACATACATTTTTCACGGTGAAGTCTTTGCCAGCTTACAATCTGGGAACGTCATTTTGCTTGGATTAAACCTGGCAGACGGACACTTTGCCAAGACCATCGCCTACCTCATCCCAATTCTGTGCTTTATCCTTGGTGCTGGGTTGGCTAATCTCATTGAGCAACGGTTCAACCGACCGGGCCACCTCATTTGGCAGGAAATTAGCATTATCGCGGAACTCGTCGGTATTTTTGCCATTGATCTCTTGTTACCGATTCTTCCCAGTCATGGAATCACCAGCGGGTTATCACTATTTGCCGCGTTCCAAGTCCACACATTTCGTGTTCTAAATAACCACCCTTACAACACAACCATGACAACCGGTAACCTTCGCACAGTTGGTGCCGCGTTATTTAACCTTCTTCTTGGTCATGGTGCTAAGGCAACGAATCACGTTTTGCTTCGTGACAGTTTTTGGGTGGCTGCGAGTTTTGGAATTGGCGCCTTTGTTTCAACTTGGTTAACACGCTTGATCGGCCCACAATCACTGCTTGGTGTTGTCGTCACGTTACTAATCGTCTTACTCCTAATGATATGGGATCAGCATCACGGTAACTAACCCAACTTAATTACAAGAACCCCCTAGAGCTGGCTTTTGTCCAACTCTGGGGGGTTCTTCATCGTAACAGGGATTTTCTTTTTACTTTACCTCTTTTGTTAGCGCCTATGCCTGTGCTGAAAAGGCCGCATAATAATCAGCAAGGACAGCCAGAATCTGGGTCCCAATTTGGGCATAATCTGCGTTTGGTAAGTTGGCCTGTGAGACCCGCAAAATGCCGGCTGAAGACCCAAAACCAACGCCATCCATCAACACGACACCACGTTTTTCAGCAAGCTGTTTCAAGAAATCGACCTCTTCAAAATTCGTCATTAGGTAGTCACGAAATTGTTTGCCATAACGTTTCTCGGCCAACCGGTAAATATCAACCAGCTCATAATAATGGGTGTTATCAGGTGAATCATTGTTTGGAATCCCCAACGCCTGATTGAGATCATGTTCACGGGTCACAACCAGTTGTGTTGCTTCATCAATGTACGAATCGGGGCTTCCTGCAAGTAAGTGCGTTAATGAAAATAAGACCATCAGGATTTGCTGAGGCGTGGATAATCCCGCCGTATCGTATAACCCCACTGACCGACTGTCCGCCACTAGCCGTTCAATAAACGACAGTGTGTCCGGTTGTGTCACCACGCGACCGTAACGCTTTCTTAATCGTTGCGTTTGCTCGACAGGTAACTGTGAAATCAGCGCATCAAAGACATTTTCGTGAGCAACTGCGATCACCCCTAACCGCCAGCCAGTGGCACCAAACAGTTTGGAATATGAGTAAACGAGCACCGTGTTTTGGGGCACAACGCTGTAGACAGACTTAAAATTGGGAACAAACGTCCCGTACACATCGTCTGTAATAATCATCAGTTGAGGCCGGGCCGCCACCACGGCTTGTAAGGCAGCTAATGCCGCCTCGTTAAGCGCCATTGCCCCTGGATTGGATGGATTAACAAGGATCAATAGCTTAACCTGATCATCCTTAAGCTTGTCCACTTCACTTGGCTGAATCTCCCAGTTTTGGGCCTCTGTCGACCGTAAATCAACCTCAACCAGCTGATAATCATCTAACGTCGGGATTTCTAAGTACGGTGTGAAAATCGGTGTGTTAATGGCGATTTTATCACCCGGTGCAATCAGTCCATTTTCACGTAACGTGTGAAAAATGTCGACAATGGCTGCCGTCCCACCTTCAGTTGGAAACAGGTTCGTCGCCGTCACTGTTTCGTCAAAGCCCATTGTTGCCGCTAAGTACTGGGTAATAATTGGTTCCGTATACCGTAGCACACGTGGCGGAACAGGATAGTTGTTTCCAATGACCCCATCGACCCACTCAGCCACTACGGCATCAAGATCCGTCGTAACGTGCTCTTTCACGTACGTTAGCGATTCGCTCAAAAAGTGCCCATCAGCCGTTGAAAGGGTCGCACAGAACGCTTGGAGCCGCTCTGCAATGCCCTCCGGCTGAATATAGCCAGCCAGGTTACCAGTGTTCATGGTGCGTTGTGATTCGTTGAGGCCAAAACGCATCAGGTTAATCAATGCTGACCGGGCCGACACGTTGATCCAGTTCGGATTACCCCGCCCCGCATTCAAAAACACGTGGCCCCGCTGATCTCGTTTGGCGTAATCAATCAGTCGGTCACTAATTTCAAACGCTCCTAATTGCTCCAGTGCCCGTTCATCTTCACGCGTCATATCGCTCTACCTCCACTGTTTAGTCGCCCCCATGATACCAATCTCGACCCGCTAATGTCCATTATTAGCCGATTAAACAAAATGGCGGATGACCCAATCATCACATCAGGTCATCCGCCATTTTTATCACCATTACTTTTTGAGGCTCGTCTTTAAGAACGCAAGCGTTTCGTCATAAACGTCGTCCAGATACCCCTTCGCGTGACGACTGCCTGGCAAAAAGCGACTCACAGTCGGAACTTGAACCGCGTTTAGCGCCCTCACTAAATCAATCACCCCACTTGTCGGGACAAATTCATTAAGCGAGTTAGCAAGGTACATCGGTCCAGCAGTCTGAGAAACATGTTTTGCTGGTGTTGCCGCAGTGTATTGATCTGTCTGACCATCAAAATAATTCGTGACAAACCATTTATAAAAACCATCGTTTGCCCCGGTTTGGTTGATCTGGCTACTAGCCGAATGAACAAAATCCTGAGCGGTGTCTTGCTGGGCAACAACGTCTTGATGGTCGCGTAGCCAATCATCAATATCAAGGATTCCGGATAATGACACCGTTGGGAGCCCATATTTCAGCCCCATTTCAACAGCCATGTTGCCACCAGCTGATGACCCAACGACGCCCACGTGTTCGTTATTATAGGGACTTGTTTTGAGCCATGTCATAACGTGATCCATGTCGGTTAACGGATCCGGATAGTGACCCGCTGGCGTGATTCGATAGTTTGGAACAATCACAACAAACCCATCGTTTGCTAATCGCGTCGCCCAGTCGCGGTCCTTTTCTTTATCGCCTCTAAACCAACCACCACCATGAATGTCGATTAATGTTCCCAGTGGTTCCACGGTTTCATCCGCATACACGTCAAGCGCTAATTCGTTAGCCTGATCATAAACAATGTCTTGCTTCTCAAGAATTTTACTCATCAGCTGTCACCCCACGTTAATTTAAATTGTTTACAATTTTTATGTGTTCAGTATAGGCACAATGCCAGTCACCGGCAAGATTTCGTTCTCATAACTATTTCTAAATGCCAGTAATGATGCCAAGTCCAATCGCCAGAACAAGCGAAACTGTGAGTAACACCGAGTTTTTAACCGATAAAACAAAACTCTGCGACTTGATCATCTTCGCTGAAAATGCCACATTGTTTCGATGAATCAACGGTGCCGAAAGCAAGACTAACAGGGCCAACTTAGGTAGGATCCCCATCAAAACAGCCACAATGACGCACAGATAGCCCAATCCGTAACTAACTCGCCAAACGGTTAGCATTGTTCGCTGCCCCAGCAAAACGACAATTGTCTTTCGGTCATTTAATTTATCTTCCTCAACGTCACATAAATTATTCGCCAGCATAATGTTGCTGATGGCAAAAACTGCCAGACCAGACGCAAGCAAGATTTCGCCAGCAGCCGTCCACGTCATCTGACGCGCCGGGGCAATGTTAACGTAAACGGCCGCCAACATAATAACGTACCCCATCGTTAGTCCCGAAACTGCTTCACCAAACGGTGTTGTCGAAATTGGTCGGGCTCCGCCAGCGTAAAAGTAGCCAATTAAGCAACCAAAAAGCCCCATTAAAATAAGTTGCCAGCTAAAGGGCCCCCACGTTAGCTTTAGTAACGCCACACCCAAAACGGCTGCCGTGGTCACTAACGTCACGATGACACCGATCCCGGTTCGCTTGGAAATCGCATAGTGACCCACCACGTTTGTCACCTTTTTAAACGTTTCTTCATCTTTTGCGTGGATAAAGTCCTGAAGATTATCGTTAGCATTCACCGCCATGTGTAACAACTCGTTAATCACAAAAAACAGCAAACTGTTTATAAGAACAAAACTATGAAAATTATACCAGGCATATAGGAGTCCCAGAATAAACGGCAACACACTGGCAACCATTGATTGCATTTCAACAAATTCTAAAAAGACTTTCGGTTTCATTTTCACTTCGACGAGAACAACGGCCTTGGTCCCAGTCCCCATCAATCTCCCCTCTGCATTTTTCGCATTAACGATCGACTACTGACAAGCACACCCTGTCACCTCAATCATCACCGATAACACTCATTTTGTCGATAACCTTTCGTTTTTTTGTGTCGCTTCTTCATGTGATTTTCCGCTGGCCAATTAAAAAAGCACCCACAATGTGGATGCTTTTGCACGGAATTAAGCAATTGCTTCAGCCTTCAGTGTCCGAATCATGTTGCAAACAAATCCGTATTCATTATCGAACCATGTCGCTGTCTTAACCACTTGGAAATCACCGTTTGTCGTCACTTCCGTTTGCGTTGGGTCAAAAACTGCCCCGTGAGTATCCCCAATGATATCGGAGGAAACAATCTCATCATCATTCCAACCAAAGGCAGGATTGTTCTCAGTGTATTGCTTGATTGCGTCGTTCACTTGGTCAGCTGTGACTTCCTTGTCCAAAACAGAGACCAGTTCACAGACAGAACCATCCACAACTGCAACCCGTTGTGCATGCCCGTTTAAGTGGCCTTCCAGTTCAGGAATCACAAGGCCAATGGCATTAGCTGCCCCCGTTGAATGTGGAATGGTGTTTGCGGAAGCGGTCCGGTTTGGCCGGAATTTGTTCCCTTTAGGCCCATCCAAAATCATTTGCGAACTTGTAAATGCGTGAATTGCAGTAATGGTCCCAACCTGAATGCCAAACTCCTGGTTAAGGAAGTACGCCATTGGTGCTAACGCATTCGTGGTACAAGAACCCACGGAGATGATTTTGTCATCAGCGCTGATCAAGTCGTCGTTAACGCCCATCACAATTGTCTTCATTGGACCAGCTGGCGCAGAAATGACAACCTTCTTGGCCCCTGCTTCAAGGTGCGCTTGTGATTTGGCTTCGGACGTGTAGAAGCCGGTACATTCAAGGACGATGTCAACGCCATCATTACCGACCCACGGAATGTTCTTAGCGTCACGTTCTGAGTAAACCCGAATTTTCTTTCCGTTGACGATCAAAGAATCCTCAGTTGAACTAACGTCTGCTTTTAGGGTGCCAAACGTGGAATCATATTTAAGTAAGTAAGCCAACATTGCTGGGCTCGTTAAATCATTAATTGCAACAACATTTAGATCAGGATCGTTAACTTCAAGCATGCGCCGAAATGAGTCTCGACCAATCCGACCAAAACCATTAATACCGATGTTTGCCATAAATCAATACCTCCTAAAATATTTAAACGATTAACTACACCGTCAGTATAGCCTCAATTAAAAATCTACTGGGAAATTTGTGCTCGCTAAGTTTTAAGGTGCCCATAGTCCCGTCTGCGAAAACTCACTGAAGTGCAATAATGGCTTGGATGGTCTCGTCAAAAGCCCCAACTGCTTCTTTATAGGCGCTCAAATCACGGCCAAATTGGTCATTAAATGCATCCAAGCCTTTCCCAGCAAAGACATATTCATATTTATAAATTTCTTCATATTGGGCCGCAAACTGTTTTAACAGCGGATGCTGTTTTTCACCACTCAACTGTAATGCCATTTGGATCACGCGAAAATCAGTGTATGCTAACTCAAATTGAACGGCCCAAGCACGCATAAAGTCATGCTGGGCTTCAATATGAGCGTAATGGTGGTCAACCGTCCACTGCAAACGGTGAATGGAATCAATGACGTCTAACATCGTAAAGACTTCCTTCCCTAATTATGGGAGTAGTCTATCACGAAGCGAGCGCCATTAAAAAAATTCGTTCTCGATTATTTTGATCATCCACTACGGACGGCTTACATGCCGACTAAACCAATTTTTCATCCGCTGCCACGCAAAGTACTGGTGGCGACTCCGCTCCATCATGCGATACCGTTTTGTCTGTTTTAGATAAAATTGTTGGTGATAGTTTTCTGCCGGCCAAAACGTGCTGGCGTTAACGATTGGTGTCACAATCGGACGGTGATACCGCTTAGATTCAATCAGCTGTTCTTTTGACGCCTCAGCCACCTGCCGTTGTGCAGAATTACGCACAAAAATAATCGGGCGGTACTCCTCACCGCGATCGTTCACCTGCCCCGCGTTATCGGTCGGATCAATAATTTGCCAAAAGAGTCCAACCAGTGCCTGGTAAGTCATCACCTTGGGGTCAAACACAATTTGAACGGCTTCAACGTGTCCCGTTGTCTGTGAAATAACCTGATCGTAAGTCGGCGAATCAACATGACCTCCGGTATACCCGGACATAACGGAAATAATTCCGGGCCGCGTTTCAAATGGTTCAACCATGCACCAAAAACATCCGCCAGCAAACACGGCAACATCATACCGCGCATCCTTTACAGCCGCCTCATGCCGGGCAAAATCGTAAGCCGCAATTTGTGGTTGATTATGGATAAGTTCCGCGTAATAATCCGCTAAATCCGGGGTCAAATTATCGCGCACGGCTAACGGTCGGAGTTTACTTTCCAAGGTGGCCAAACTTGCTTTCACATTGGCCCCATTTTCAATTTGTTGCTTAGTCGTTACTAACTGTTCACGTTCCCACGCCCGCGTTCCCGGATTTAAGATCAACTTAGCCAGCGTGTTTATCTGGTCTTGTTCATTCACTACACGTACACCCTCTAACAATGTTCCGTTTTAAAATCCATCGTTAACTCAATAAAAAAATCGCACTTAAATGCGATTTTAAACGTCCGTGATTAATTTAGATCTTCTTTCAATTTGCCAATGCCTTCTTCCACATTGCCGCTAATCTTATCACCAGTATCCCCAGTCAATGCACCCTTGACTTGCTTAACTTTTCCCTCTGCTTGGTCACTTAGGTTATCTAATGATGACTGAATCTCTTTCATTCGATTATCATCTTGCAAGAGCGAGTACAAAAATGCAACGTTGGCAGCTAAACTGATCCCTAATAAAATGTTTTTCATCATATAACCTCCATTTCCTTTACTGGTTACATCATAATCAGTTTTTATTGGGCACTCAAGAAATACGCTTATCCAGAAGCATTTAACACATTAAATTTTTCTGACCATAGTTGGTTTAGCACAATAAATTCAAAAAAGCGATTCTTCCAATTAATCAGAAGAATCGCTTTTTGAATTCAATACCTTTTTAGGCCATTAAGGCAACTTTTGTCGCTTCATCCAGTTGTTCATTCATCCGCCCTGACTTAAAACCAGCCAGATCTAGCGTCACAAATTCGTAGCCGAATGCTTGTAATTGATCATTGATCGTTGCTGCAAGTGCCGTAAAGTCGGTCAATTGGTCACTTGGAACCTCAACCCGTGCAATTTCGCCGTGGTCACGAACCCGCACCGTTGGAAAACCAAGTTGCCGCAATGCCTTTTCAGCTGCCATAACCCGGTTGATTTTTGCCAACGTTAGTTTCGTGTTGTATTCAAACCGTGATGAAACTGAGCATGACGCAACCTTGTTCCAGTTGGTCAAACCCATTTCTTGCGCAGCTGCGCGAACGTCTGTCTTATAGAAATCAGCCAGTTGTAACACTGATTCTGCCCCGGCTTCATTCCGAGCAACTAACCCAGGACGGAAATCATCATTGTCATCCATGATCATCCCATCCAAGACGTGGTGAATATCATGGGCAGCAGCAATTTCATTCATCCGTTGATAGAACATTTTCTTTGAATAGTACCAGGTTTCTGGTGTGTTATTTTCAATGTGTTCATCACTCAAGTAGTTCAGGGTGACGCCTTCAACGTTTGCCCCAAGTTGTTTAGCTAACTGAATGGCTTTGTTATATTCATCGTCGGTAAATAATTCTGAATTTGCGACAACAGCCAAAACGTTATCCTGACCAAGTGTATCCAGGGCCGCTTTCAAAACAACCGTGGAGTCGATGCCGCCGGAAAAGGCAACTAAGACCGTTCCCATATCTGCTAAAGTTGTTGTTAAAACCCGGTTCTTTTCTGTTAATGTCATCATGATTTCCTGACTTTCTTGTCTAAGTGACTAACTACATACCCCAAAATGTTTTCATAAACAGAGCTGCTGCTGCAGCCCCAAAAAATGGTGCGATTCCTGGAACTAAAATTCCGTACTGCCAATCATTTCCCGTTTTGTTTTTAATGGGCAAGAGCGCGTGCGCAATTCGGGGGCCCATGTCACGCGCAAGGTTCATCGCGAACCCGGTGGTCCCACCAAGGCCCATTCCGACAGCCCACACAAGCACCCCAACACCAATATCGATTCCGGCTGTTTCCTTCGTGGCCGCAATGGCTAAGATCCCGGTAATGAAGATAAACGTTGCCACAAATTCAGAGAAAAAGTTGCGTGGTAAATCGCGAATTCCCGGTGACGTTGAAAAAATGTTGCGAATGTCAACGGGGTCAACGCTGTCAGCAGAGGCATCAAAGTGATCCTTGTACATGATCCAAACGATAATTGCCCCAACAATTCCGCCCACGACCTCAGCCAGTGAATACGGAATGAACCGGCTCCATGAAACGTGCCCAAGAATACACTGTGCTAACACCATTCCTGGATTGAGATAAACATTGCCAAAAATAAACAGAGCAACCGAAATCCCGAAGCCCCATGTTGAAATTGCGAATAAATGACCTGACCCATGGTACTTCGTTTTGTTTAATACGGTGTCGCAGTGAACGCCGACCCCAAATATAACCATCAACGCTGTCCCCATGAATTCAGCTAGTAACTGATGTCCCACTGAAAAGTTCCTCCAAAGTGTCTAATTTTCTGTCTGTGTCCCAAGTTGTTGATACACCGCCTGATAGACGTCGCGAAGTGGCACCTCATGTGCTATCGCAGCCGCTTGGCAATCAACAAACTCTGGCTTTATTTTAGTAATGTCTTGGTACGTTAAGTGCTTAATTCGAATTGGCCCAAACTCTGTCATCAAGGAAGTAAACGTTCGCGCCATCACGCACCGCGTCATCGTTTGGTAACGAACCCCCGCCGTGCTTGTCTGGGTTAACACCACCCGTGTTAATGCCATCCGGTCGGCAACGGCACCGATGACCGTTAACTTCACAGCTGGCCGGTTCTTCTTCATTTGGATCGGCTCGAAGTAAGCATCATACGCACCGGCTTCTAGCAACTGGTCAATGACAGGTGCTAAACTTTCAGCTGTTTGATCGTCAATGTTGGCCGCCAACGTGATGATTTCATCGGCCTCATCGGTCACCACCCGGTCACTTAGCGATGTGCTGGTGCATAATAACGCCCGTAAGGCGTTTAATTGACCAATCTCACGCGTCCCAAAGCCGTAACCCACCTTGTCCACGACCATGTTTCCTGGCAGTGGTCCAAAAGACTTCACCATTGTTTTTACAATGCCCATGCCGGTGGGCGTAATGAGTTCAGTATGCACATCAACGTTTTGCCGAACGTGAATTGCCGTGCCTGCCCGCATCTGCATCACAGCGGGAACAGGCACCGGCATCCGCCCGTGGGCAACGTTAATAAAGCCTGTTCCGTCAACTAATGAACTGGCAATGACGCGGTCAACATGCAGCTGCTCTAAGGCAATACATCCGCCCACGATGTCAATGATTGAATCAATCGCCCCGACTTCATGAAAATGAACGTCGGCTAACGTCACTTGGTGAACCGTCGCTTCGGCCAGCGCAATTTCCTTAAAAATTGCAAGCGCGTGGTCTTTTACAAACGGACTAAGGTCAGCGTCAGTAATCATGTGAACAATGTCCTCGTAATGCCGGGCATCATGATGATGGTGGTGATGTTCATGGTGCCCGGCTTCTGGCTTCACATACGGATGCGCGGGTTCTCCAGGCGTCAGTGCGTGGTTAGCCTCATGGTGCTCATGTTCCTCAGTAAATCCTGTATCGATCGTTCCGTTAGCCACTGTCACCTTGAAACTTGTCCCATAAATGGCACTCTTGGCCACCCGTTCAGCAGTCACCGAATAGTGATCGAGCGGCAACTTGTTTAACTCGGCCGTCACCACCGAAAGGTCCACGCCTAAATCCAGTAAGGCCCCAAGAAACATGTCACCAGAAATCCCTGACATCACGTCCAAATAAAGTGTTTTCATTTCTTGCTCCCTTTACAAGTGATTGATCATGCTTGCAGAATAGGCCGCGCCAAAGCCGTTATCGACGTTGACGACAGTAATTCCTGAGGCACAACTATTGAGCATGGTCATTAGCGCAGTGACCCCGCCAAAGTTTGTTCCGTAGCCGATCGAGGTGGGAACCGCAATCAGTGGTGTGCTGATGAGACCACCGACCACGCTTGCCAGTGCGCCCTCCATACCAGCAATCACAATAACGGCCTTGGCCTGACGAATCTGCGGTAAATGATCAAACAAGCGGTGAATTCCAGCAACGCCAACATCATAAATCCGGTCGACCTTGTTACCATACATTGCGGCCGTTACGGCTGCCTCTTCAGCCACCGGAATGTCTGAGGTCCCCGCCGTCACAACGGCAATGGTGCTCTTTGTTTCAACAACCTCATGAACCATCAGTGTCAAAATGTGGGCGTCTTGGTGATACGTTGCTTCGGGAAAATGATCCTTGATTTGAAGGTACTTCTCGTTGTTTAGCCGGGTACAGAGCACGTTTTGCCCGTGGTCCTTAAGGGCTGACATAATGTCAATGATCTGGGCAGCCGTCTTCCCGGCACCGTAAATCACTTCGGGCGCGCCGTTTCGCTGGGCCCGTGATAGGTCAACTTTTGCAAAACCAAGGTCTTCACTCGTTTGTGCCTGAACGGTTTTTAAGGCTTCATCAACACCGATTTCATGTTGCGACACCGCTTGTAATAGTTTTAAAACATCACCTGTCAAAAGTTTCTCCTTACTCCAATTACTGGACGATTACGCCAAGACCATCAGGAATGACGGTCACCTTTGCCGCCGCACCTTCGATTTCATACGCCTTTTCCAAGGCTTCATCAAAGGTTTTGGCTAAGTCCATGTGCATGTTCGTGATCAACGCTGGCTCAACCAGGTCGGACACGACGATGACGTGATGGTTAACCAAGATCCGTGCCAAAATTTGTGACGTCCACTGATCAGGCACCGTTTCTAACCGTGGTGTATTAACGGCGCGATCGAGAAACTCCTGGGGGTCCTTAACGTCCGCAATGTTATGGTAGAAACCATCCCCACCGTGACCATCACGACAACCAGCAACCATAATGATGACGCCACCCTTCTTGTTGGTGGCTTCGGCCGCGGTCATCCCCTTAACGGCCTGATAAATATTTTGATCAAGTGGGTAGCCACCATTTGTGGAAACGGCGATATCAGATTCAATTTTGTCAACGTGTGATAATGTTTCAAGAAATTCACAACCCGTTCGGTGTGCCTTATCCAAGTCCCCGGCAAACGACCCAATGATGTGCTTATCTTCATCCAAAACGACGTTTAAAATGAACTTCAACCCCACTTTTTGAGCAGCATACAACATGTCCTTATGAATCATGTTGTGGTCCAAACTCCCCGGCCGTGAATGCTGGTCGTTAATAAATTCCCCACTGTGGTTGGCCATAATTGTTTTATAGCTGGCAACACCGGGCAACACAGCCTTCCGACCACCAGAAAAGCCAGCGAAGAAATGAGATTCAATGAATCCTTCGGAAATTAGCAGATCAGCTTCAACCGCAACTTTGTTTACGATCAGGTCACCACCAGATGGGAGCTTTCCTAACTTAACCATTGACGCGTCATCCGTTGAGACGTGCATCACGATTTCTTCATTATCAACAATATCTTGCCCGTATTTATTGACCAATTCTTCATGTGTTGATGGCCGGTGGAATCCGGTGGCAACTAAAATTCGGATCCGCGCATCTGGTGAAACTTTTCGGATTCGTTTCAATAAAATCGGTGTAATGATGTGTGACGGAACAGGACGGGTATGATCACTCGAAATAATGACAATGTTGGTTTTCCCCTTAGCCAGTTCCTCTAAACTAGGACTCGCAATTGGATTATCGAGCGACGCTTCAACTAATTCTGCCTCCCCCTTACTTGCTTTATAAGTTGCAGCAGCTGAAACAAGCTTGCCAGCGAAATTTTCATCACTAATGGTGGCCGTAATTGTTTGACGGTCATATGGTAATTTAATTGATACCAAAATGTTGCTTCCTTCCCGAAATTTATTTGGAATGTGTGGTCGTTCGTTATTGTTATAATGCATATAGACCACCCAGTTATTAACCAACGTCAACAACAAATGGACGGATCATAAGTGTGTACCATTTGTTAACTTTTGCTTTTGCCAAACCACTATAATCAGGTTCAGCATTATGAATTAAACAGCAAGAAAGGCTTAATAAGGTATGTAATGGCGCTAACAGATATAGAATTTTTAATTAACTTTCTTGAAGAACGACACGTGATGAAAATCAAAAAATCACGGCACACGTACTTGACCTACCATGGATTGGAAGAACATTTTACGTATGTTCTTATCAATGGTGTCATTAAAAACTCGATCATTTTGCAAGATGGCCGTGAGTACAACATCTCTTACATTGCGAAACCAGACGTCATTTCGTTGCTGCGTGATGAAATTTCTAAGTTTACCGAGCAACCGTTTAACGTTCGCATTGAATCTGAGGAAGCAACCTTCTATCAAATCGACCGGGTCACGTTCTGGAACTACGTCAATTCAACACCTGAACTCCAGGAGTACGTGAAGAACTACTATCGGAAGAAACTCTCTGAAAATATCTATCGTTTACAACGGATGGTCATGAATGGGAAAAACGGTGCGTTATGCGCCTTTTTATATAGCTTGATTGATTTATTTGGTGTTCACACAAACGATGGGATTCTCATTGATTTCGTCGTGACAAATGAAGACATCGTTGGCTTTACTGGCATCAGCACACGCAGTAGCGTTAACCGCATGCTTAAATCCTTGCGTGATCATCACGTCATTGAAATAACGGACCATAAATTTCTCATCAAGGACGTTAGCTACCTTTTGGATAACATTGCCGATTAATTTAATTCATAATGACTCATTAATCGGGAGCCCTTTATGCACATTCCAGATAATTATCTCAGTCCCACCACTTGTCTAACGTTACTCACCACCATGGCACCCATCTGGGCAATTTCCATCAAGAAGGTCCATGCCCAGATCAAAGAAAAAAAGCAGACCGTTCCCCTCATCGGGACTGGTGCTGCCTTTGCTTTTCTCCTTATGATGTTTAATGTGCCCATTCCCGGTGGTACAACAGCACATGCTGTCGGCGGTGCGCTTCTTGCCATCTTGTTAGGTCCGTGGGCAGCCTGTTTGGCCATTTCCGTCGCACTATTGCTTCAAGCGTTTATCTTTGGTGACGGCGGCATTTTGGCGTATGGCGCAAACGTTTTTAACATGGGCTTCATTATGCCCTTTGTCGGTTACCTGCTCTTTTCAATTGGCAAACGACTCGGCCACCCCCGCGCTGGAAGTTTCGTTGCAGGGTACGTTAGCATTAACATTGCGGCACTAGCAGCCGGCATTGAACTAGGTCTTCAGCCACTTCTCTTCCACACTGCCAATCATCAGCCGCTCTATTGTCCCTACCCACTATCAATCAGTGTCCCCGCCATGGTTGGCGCGCACGCACTAGTTATTGGCTGGATCGAAGCATTCGTGACGCTTTTGGTCTATCAATTTGTCAGTCGTCATGCACCAGAAGATCTCTACTCATTGCCAACAACATCACGGCTTGAACGTGTCACATTCCCCGTTTTAGGAATCCTTGCTCTCCTTTCGCCGCTTGGTTTATTGGCGTCGGGCAGTGCTTGGGGCGAATGGAACAACCAGGAAATCATGGCCCACTTACGCAGCAATCACATGCTGGCAAAGGTTCCAGCGGGCATGAGCCACGGAATCAAGTATCACGCAGTGTTCGCTAATTACGGTGTGACGGGGCTATCACCGGTTATGGGGTACTTACTCTCCGCAGGGACCTGTTTGATCGTCATCGCCCTCGCAGTTCGCCTTATCGGGGCCAGACGCCATGAATAACCTACCAGCGTGGCTTGATGAGACCACCGTTTACCAACGTCCAGCAACCGCCAACCGTTTCATCAGTACTAACGTTCGTGCACTGACTCATGTGCTGGCCCATTTTAACAAAACATCACACGTCGCAAAACCGTTTGCCAGCGCATGGGCAGAGTTACTGTCATTTCTAACGCTGGTTCTAATTACGATTACCTGCCGGAGCCTCTTCTTGCTCTGGTTTTTGACGCTATTTCAGCTCCTTCTCGCACTTTTCATGCCGGCGAAGGTAATTACCGAAACATTTTTCCAAACGTTACGTGGTGCCCTCATTGGGGCTCTCATTGTGTGGCCAAGTGTTCTCTTTAATCACAATCAGATGGCGTGGCTCTGGTTGGCAAAATTAGTACTGATCATCTTCAGCCTGCAAATTTTTCGTCACCGCGTCGGCTGGTCACAACTTGTGGTTGCTCTTCGCCAGCTTGGCGTTTCGAGCATCTTTATTTTGACCCTCGACATTACCATTAAATACAGCCATGTCCTCAGCCAGGATCTTCATGACCGGTTACAAGCTGTGTGGTTACGAAGCTGTGGCACCATCCATCATCCCATTCAGATCTACACAAATCTGGTTGGCTGTTTGTACCTTCAGTGTCGAAAACAAGCGACCGAATTATATGAAGCCATGCTACTACGAGGCTACACAGAAAAACCAGCCCGTCGTCACTTTAGAATCGTTCCGACTGACTGGTTGCTTTTGGTGCAAACCGGTTGCTTTATTGGCATTGCCATTTTTTTAGCAAAGTAAAGGAGGCCGCCTTGTTTAACTTCGAACACGTTAATTACGATTACGACGCCACCCCAGGTTTAGTGGACCTGACGTTTACCATCAGTCAAGGCGAGGCCGTTGCAATCATGGGGCCAAATGGTTCCGGAAAATCGACCCTTTTTAAAATTTTATGTGGCCTGCTGAAACCGACAAACGGTCATTACACCTTTGATCACCAGGAGCCAGATTTAAACGTCATTCGTCAGTCGGTCGGCCTGGTGTTTCAAAACAGCGACATTCAGTTATTTAACGACACGGTCGCACAAGAACTTGCTTTCGGACCAACGCAACTTGGGCTTGCAACTGAAGAAGTCGATCAGCGAGTTTCAGATACGTTGGCTTTGCTGAACATCGCCGCGTTACGCGACCGCGTCCCCTACCAGTTATCTGGTGGTGAAAAGAAATTGGTCGCCCTTGGGAGCGTGCTCACCATGTCCCCGCAAACAATTATCCTGGATGAGCCCTTTAACGGTCTCTCCATTGGCTACCAGGAGCAACTCACAGCGTTGTTTAAAACCCTCCATGATCACAACAAAACGTTAATCATCTCAAGCCACGACTACGTTAAAACCGCTCCCCTCGTGGACCGGGTGATTGCACTAAACGATGCCCACCACCTTGCCCTTGACGCTAAAAAAGCCCAGCTAACGGCAACACAGACCGCAACGTTGCGGCAGTTATAATTTACGCAAACCGGTAGACCTTTCTGCCGGTTTTATTTTGCCATCATCTGAAAAAAAGCTACTTCTTGCTCAAAACCTTGCCAATTTTAGTAATGCAATGAACTCCAACGTAGACAAGGACTTCAATCGCAAAAACAAAACAAAGAATCCCAGTCAACTTTCCAAGCAATGCTGCGAGATTAGTCAAAAACGGTTGTTTTTTATAGTCTCGTTCCAGCGTTTGTTGATCAGCAATTTCTTTAGCAATTAATGGTCCAATTGCCCCTCGTTCCACATGCCAATGTTTTGCGCCCTTACTTCCAACAAGTTCGACCGTCTCAACTTGTTCATCTGGGCTCATTTTTAATATTTTTGTCTTCGACAGGCGATTTTTTGTTAGATTCTTCCCTTCACGTTGTGGCAGTGAAAGCCTCCCATAATCTCCCGGAATCACATAGTTTTCTGGGTAATAAGAACCCATTTTTTCTGGCTCATAATCAGCCCGAACTGCTGACCTAAATGCTTCAGCAGATGGATAATGTTCAGGTTTCACGTTGCCACCAAGTACACCCGCAAAAATTGCTATTACAAGACCACCAACTAAGCAAATAACGATCACTATTGGACTAGCAATCATTGATCCTTTAAATATACTTACCAGGATTGGTTTAACTCGTTTTCCTTTTCGAGCTGTCATTACGTCTCCACCTAAGATGTCTTTTTAAAAGCATTTTAATTCGTTACTCGAATCATTACTTTACCAAACTTTATCCATGTGCGCATTAGCAACATGATTGTTTTGTTGTGATCAACGAAAATGATTACCGGAGTTTCCCTTTATGCTACTTTCTGGACAAAGATAATCCGCGCAAAAAGATAACCATATGGCAAACACACTGGTGCTTTATTAAAAGAAACCAGATAGGAATAAAAGCGAGTAGGCCCTTACAACTTAAAAATGACCCTTTCCATTACTTCCGAAAGTTCCTCCGAATGCTGTGCACACCCGATTATGTTATTTATTAAAAAAAGGTCGTCACCCCTCATGGGTGACGACCTAACATCTAAAAAAACAATTTCGTTGAACCTTCAATGGCGCAAAATCTAAGAAAGACCTGACATTATTTTCCGGTTTTTCTTAGATTTTTGATGATCTGAAGGGCCTTTTTTCTGGTCTTAATATTTGGGCTCTTAAGATTTCTGTATGCAACACTTAAATCATTTTTCATTCGTTTTCCTCCTGTATAAATCCAGGTAGCACCACTGAAAACCGCATTGATACGTCAAAGACGGCACCTAATTAGCCTCAGCGATCTTTAGCTATTGTGACCATAGCAAAGATACTTACATGCCCATCAATGATGGATCCTGTTATTGTAGTATTGTCGCTAAATTACGTCAACAAAAACGCTTCTATTAAGTAAGTACAAAGTACAACCATTGACGATCTGGATATATATTCACCCATGCCAATTATCTATTAGCCCGTCAATTCCTTGTAATTCTCCATCATTAAACAACATATCGTCCACAATCCGTAAGTTCCTCAGTAAATGATCCATTATTACTGATCAGTCAAATAAGTAGTGTGCAGGTTCAGAACATCCTTTTATAACCCTGTTTCACCAAACGATTACAGGCGCTGTTACATCGGCCTTAGTAACTGGTAAGCCTTTTTCAAGGCTCAAGAAAGACTTCATTAAGGAGCCCAAGATGCCACCGATGGAGGTCGAACCTCTTTAAAAACCACTTAGTAGCATTTTATACACGTTTTGTTTATCTATGCAATATATGTGTAAAATCAGCAGAACTACACCATCTCATTTCCCGGGCGGAAAACATTACACAAAAATTCTTGGAGGTACGCTACAAATGATGAACTTGATGAAAAATCCGATTATCAAATGGCTCAGTGCACTTCTTTTAATTCCTGCACTAGTTTTTTTACCAGATCAGTTATTTCCCCATTGGCAAGTTCAATCAACAAATGGGCTTGCTACATGGACGGCTGTAGCCATTGCAGCGCTCATCTATGTACCACTTTTTTTAATTGCTATTTTTTACTGGTCAGATGGCATTTTAAAGCAAGATTGGCCTCACTGGCGACGTCACCTATGGCGTAATTTGCTTTATGCCATAGGTACTAGCATCTTAATGATCTTACTTATCATTCCACTTTCTAGATATTTAAGCCTTTACTTTAATCATGACATGAACGGCGGACTGCAAAGTATAGATTTCTTATCCACCACGTTGCCTACCATAATCGTATTTTTAATACCATTATTACAGCCATTTACTGAAGAAATTGTATACCACCATGCTTTAATTGAACCATTCAGTCAGCACAGAATTCTATACATTGTTGTCTCAGTATTTTCAAATCTATTGTTTGCTCTCGTGCACTTCAATAACGTTAGTGGAAATTATTCATCATTAATTTTCTATTTCTTAGCTGGTACAATCTTCCAGATTGTTTATCTTATAGCGCATAAAAACATTTGGCAAAATATTGCAACACACTTAATTTATAATGGTGCGGTTTCGTTACTCGGCATAATTAATATAATCTTTATTTCATTTAGTCAGCATTAAACCAACGGGTTAACTTTTCTGCCATAACGGTTTTTATATTCTCCGTAATCACCAGACGCTATTCCTAACCTGACGTATAGTAGGCGACATTTGTTTAAAAAGAGGCCATAGCAGATCATGACTGCTATGGCCTCTTTTATATTATCGCTATGGTGTTTTTATTGAATACCATTTGCATTTAAGTCATGTAATTCGACGGATTGTAAATCACTAACATCATTAACATTGCTATCATCTTTAGTAGAAATATCACCAACATTAAGCTGACCACCTGATAACTTTAAATCTGATAAAACAACTTCATGTAATTCAGAGTTATCTTCGTCTGAACTATTATCATAAGATTTCGTGACCCGGTATAAAGCAATCACCTTGTACCTATCATTATAACTGGAAGATTTGGCATTAAGAGTCACGTCTGAATCATTTTGATTTGATGTCGAAGAACCCCATGATCCGTATCCGCTGCTTTTATCTGAATCACTCGGGGCTGCCAAAAAGATATTTACTAGCCAATTAGAATATTTAGAAAAATCATCACTTTTGAAATGATCATTAATTATAGAATCGGTCAACTCGTTAACCTTATCGACATTCCTTATCGAAGCCGAATCAACCAAGCCACTTACAGTAGCAGTAATCGAATGAGACCCAGTATAGTTCACACCTTCTTTATCAAACAACTCAGAAGGGACGGCAATGCTTACTTTATCGCCATTTCTTAGTTTCCCATTATTTTTAACATTAAATCTAACGCTGGAGTCGTCATAGTGCTTACTTGAAATACGCACAAATCCACGTTTGTTCAAGCCATAAAAAGACACTTTGAATTTATTGGTGTGACCTTTACCCCGAAAGTTGAAACAAACTTTCGGGGTTTTCTTATGACTAAAATTTCTATTGAAACTAAAATCATTGCTGTTGAAGCGTATCTCACAGGAACGGATTCAAAACTTGCTGTTCGAAACAGATATCACATTG
>NZ_BQXN01000021.1:0-39600 GCF_045862745.1 Furfurilactobacillus entadae
ACAATCAAAATCGAATTCAAATAAAATTAGGCGGTCAATCACCACTCGATTTCGAGCGGCAATTAACTGCCTAATTAACAAAACTATTTAGTTCCAACTTTTTGGGTAAACGTCATTCAATTACGCCAGGGTTGCGTCCCTTTTACTCGCTGTTTCTGTCCCTAAGTGACAAACAGGACCTTACCGTCATTCCAAAAACATTAAAACTACATGATAAAGCTGTGCATGTCACTAAATCACGTCAGCTTCCGTCGTTTCGGCGATCTAATCACCTTTCAAATACCGCCCAGGGGTATATAATCTACATTTCACTATACCCCCGCCCGGTATTTAGTCATCGTAAGTTCCCTTAACAACGAAGTATGATCCGCGGATAACCCCTGCTAACTTCGATTTCTGGTGAGCGAACTTAAACTTGGTGGCTAATTCTTCTGGAACATCCATTCCATCTGACAATTTAAAACCAACCGCCCGTTTACCGTCGGCATCAAGACTATATAAAACGTTCACAGACAAGCCATTTTCATAGAATACATAGGTCCACCGGGTTCTCTCAACAACAAAATCAGCGACCTCTAGTGGCTTATATGGCAGCACAATGTCACGTTCACTCAAAATGGTGGCAACACGCTGCACGAGATCTGCTCGTTCACTAGCAGGTTCCGTTTCAAACGTCAGTTTATACTTATTCCAAAAGTACCGTGCTTCATTTGCCCGTAAACCAGCTAATGCATCAGGAACCGCTGAACTTTCTAAGCCGCTTGTTGACACCGTTTTAAAGTCAATCACAGTTGACATGTTGTCATCCTCATCATTTCGTTTAGTTTTATTTTTACTAGTAAAATCATACCACAATCGGCATTATTCACGGATAAATTGCCCTTGCAAAACCTTCATCCCACCACGGATTAATGTTACTGTGATAACACGATTTTCATTTTGCTCACTAGTGGCTTTATTCCTCATTTAAATTGAGGTAAGCCAGCGCCCATTATGGGTTCAAACGGAGGTTTCACGTGAAACTTATTATCTCACCCGCTAAAAAAATGACCGTTGATACCGACAGTTTTGACGTCGCATCACGACCACAACTATTACCAGAAACAACTCAGCTCCTCGCCACACTGCAACACATGAGCTATCCAGAGCTCCACGAACTGTGGCACTGTAGCGATCGGTTAGCACAACAAGCTTACCAACAGCTTCAACGTACCACTTTAACTGACCAGTTGACCCCAGCAATCCTCGCTTACTCTGGCATTCAGTACCAGCACATGGCCCCCGGCGTTTTCACGGCGTCTGCACTGGATTACGTCCAAGAACATCTCCGGATCCTTTCGGGCTTCTACGGTGCGCTCAGGCCGTTTGACGGCATTGTCCCTTACCGTTTAGAAATGCAAGCGGCCCTACCTGTAAACGAACACCCGAATTTATACGACTTCTGGGGTGCAAAACCCAAGCAGGCCCTGCAATTACACGACGAACCCATCATTAACCTTGCGTCACAGGAGTACAGCAAGGTCATCCGCCGCCACTTACAGCCAACCGAACCCATCATCGACATTCGTTTTGGCCATGTGGTTGATGGCAAAATAAAAACCCGGGCCACGTTTGCAAAAATGGCTCGGGGTGAGATGGTGCGCTTCCTTGCAGAAAACAAGATCACCCAATTGGACGATCTTAAACAATTTTCTTGGTCAAACTACCACTTTGTTGCGCAAGAATCCTCCGCAACAACATTTGTCTTCCTTCATTAACGCACTGTGCGATACCCAACGTGGGCGGCGGTTGGTACCTGATCCCAGGCGACCGGGTAGCCAGCGCCATGCGCACAGAACACTGAATCCGGCGTGTTATCTAGGTCACTTACCGGCTGATAATCAGCAGCCTCGATGACTTCTTGCGCGTTATGACACGGTCGGTACCCGGCAACAACACAGTCGAGTTGCCCCGTCCCATGCGTATAGGACTGCACGTCTCTGGCGTAATCCTGCATGGTTGCAACCGGAGCGGTCCCCGTTAGGAGCGTTTGTTCACCCACCGTTTCAGGCGTTGTAAACGTCCCGTTCATTCGCTGAATGTCATTCATGGCGCGCCCAACATTGTCCTGGTTCACCGTTAGTCGAAAATGGTACCACGGTTCAAGTAACTGATTACCTCCCGTCGCGCGTTTCATCATTAAGCCTTGGCGAACTGCACGCCAGGTGGCCTCACGAAAATCACCACCGACTGAGTGAACGGTACTTGCCCGCCCATTGATTAGCGTGATCTTCACGTCTGTTAGTGGCGCCCCGACAAGCACGCCACGATGTTCCTTCGCATCAAGGCTCGTTAAAACCTGGTGTTGCCAGTTTTTACCCAGCACATCCACCGGGCAGTCCGTCGCAAACGTCAGCCCACTTCCTGGTTCTCCTGGCGCCATTAATAGGTGAACTTCCGCATAATGCCGGAGCGGTTCAAAGTGACCCACCCCTTCAACTGGTTGGGTCAGCGTTTCACGGTAAAGAATGCTCCCTTCACCAAAATTAACGGTCAGTCCAAAGCGTAGTCGCAGTTGTTCCTGAAGAACTTCCAGCTGAATCGGCCCCATGAGTTGGACCCGAATCTCTTGAACCTGTTCAGCCCACGTCACGTGCAATTGTGGGTCCTCATCTTCTAGTTGGCGCAACGCCGTAAGGTACGGATGGGCATCTTGTCCATCCAGTTGAACTGCGTAGTCCAAAACAGGTTGTAGAACTGCCGTGGGGCTGTCTGGTGTTGTTCCTAAACCTTGACCTGGATAAGTGTCGTTCAACCCAACGATGGCCCCCACACGTCCTGCCGTTAGCTCAGGGACCATGGTACTCTTGGCCCCGTTATAAACGAGCAGTTGATCCGCCTTTTGGTCCGGTAAAACGGTTGCCTTTGTCGCTAATGAACCACCCGTGACGCGAACCCACGTTAACCGATCGTTCCGGTCGTTATGTGAAATCTTGAAAACACGCGCACCAAATTCGGCCTCCACTGGTGTTTCAACCGTCCACCGGTTCAATCCAGCTAATAGTTCTGGCACACCGGTCATTTTTAACCCCGCACCAAAGTAACACGGAAAGACATCCCGTTGCCGGATGAGACGTTGGATCGTTTTATCTGCGAGCACACCGGTTGTCATTAATTCATCAAGAGCCGGTTCATCCTGCATCGCGATGGCTTCTGCCGTTTCTTCAGGAAGCGCCCCCGTCCAATCAAACGGCACACAGCCATCGCTCAGGGTCGTTTGAAGCTGGTCAATTAGGGCGTTTTTCTCCACACCCACGGCATCCATCTTGTTCACAAAGATCACCGTGGGTACGTCATAATGTTGCAACAACTGCCACAACGTTTGCGTATATCCTTGCACCCCATCCGGCGCCGAAACCACCAAAATTGCGTAGTCTAAGACCGGTAAAATTTGTTCCATTTGGGCGGCAAAATCGACGTGACCCGGTGTGTCCAACAACGTCAATTCGAGGTCGTCAAACTGAACCTGAGCTTGATGAGAAAAAATCGTGATGCCCCGCTTCTTTTCAAGTGCATCCGGGTCTAAAAAGGCATCGCCATTGTCGACACGCCCTAACGTTCTAACCGTTCCCGTCTGGTACAGCATCGCCTCTGATAACGTCGTCTTTCCCGCGTCCACGTGGGCCACAATTCCGGCAACAATGTGTTTCAAATGAAGATCCTCCCGTTCGTTTGACCTACTCAATTTCTTTGAGCAACTCGATCTTAACGTCCAACGTGCGACTGACTTCCTGAAGGGCCGCAATTTTGTCGTTCACTTCTGTCTGATATTTTTCCATAAACAGGCGCCGTTCATGATACGTCGTTGACAACCCACCGTTTGCGTCAATAAACTGGTGCATTTCAACGATCGACACCCCTAACTGCCGCAGATAGCCAACCAATTTTAACCATTCAATATCTTGTTTTGTGTACTGCCGATAACCATATTGATCACGTTTAATGGGCGTGACTAACCCCTGCTTCTCATAAAAACGCAACGTGTCAATGCTTAGGCCCGTTTGTTCAGCAGCCACCTTGCTTAAATAAGTCTCTGTCATAATGTGCAATATACCATAAACTTGCTATGGAGTTAACTCGATAGTGTACGGTTATCCCATTCTTTTTCATGAATGGAGTTAACCAACATGTCTCTCAATAATCAACCATTAACGGTTTTGGTCACCGGCGGCACTTCTGGCGTCGGTCGCCAAACGGCAAAAGATCTCGCACGCCGCGGTGTTCACGTTGTTTTAGTCAGTCGTGATCGACAGTGTGGTCTCAAAACCGCCGCGACGTTTGGACATTCAAACGTTGAGGTCTTGGTTGCCGACCTGACCTCACAAGATAGCGTCAATCAACTCATCGAAACCTGTCATAATCATTTTGATCACCTAGACGGCCTCGTCAACGCGGCCGGTGGCGTTTCTCCACACCTCGTTAAAACTGCCGATGGGCTTGACCAAAATCTCGCCCTAAACTACACGGCATCCTACCAATTAACAACCGGCCTTCTTGATCTCCTAATAGCAGCCCCTCAAGGACGGGTTATTACGGTGGCAGCGTTGCCTGCCATCATCCGTTTAGCACCCGTTATGCTGCCAACGCTAACGCCACGGACGCCCTATAAAGCGAGCCGGGTCCTCAGTGAAACACTAAGTGCCCGAATTTTGGCCACTCTGTGGTTTGCCGACCGTTTTTCACATACAAACGTGACCTTTAACCTCTTTCATCCCGGGAGCGTTCCTGAATCACATTTCGGTGACACCACTTCACCTGTCACCCGGATAATGGGCCGTTTACTCGCAAAATTATCAGCTAAAAATACTGAGATTGGCGCGCGGTTGATGATAGCGCCACAAATCAATCGCGTTAGCGGGGTACTATTCGAGGAACACATGAGACAAATTACCTTACCTAAAAAATATAGTGCGTCTAATGTTGCTAAAGTGATGTACATCACCCATCAGCTACTTGATTAATCACAAAAAGTGCCACCCGTTGTTTCACATGAAACAACGGGTGGCACTTTTAACATCACTTATTTGGTTGTTGCTTCGTACCGGGCAATCACGTCATTGCAAGCTGCAACGATGTCCTCGCCGTTTGGCATGTCCTTATAGAACACCGGTGCGTGATCAACGTCACGGGGTTTAAACTTGTTAACGCCGTAAGCAATACTGTTAGCCGGCACATCCTTTGTGATGATTGCACCAGCACCAATCAGCGAATCATCACCCACGATGATGGGGCCAACAACCTTGGCGCCGTCAGCAACAACCACGTTCTTCCCGAGAACGGGACTGCCAAGGTTCTCCCACCGTTGGGTCGCCTTATTGTAGGTCTGGTTAGCACCGATCGTGACGTTTTGAAAGATCACAACGCCCGCAGATAGTTTAGCGGCTGCGATCGTGCAGCCCTTTCCGTTGTGTGCAAACTGGACGCTTTCATCCACCTGAACACAGTTGATTTCGCAGTTATATTGTTGTTGCAGTTGTTCAGCCGCAAGTGCACGGGCGGCCGCATCTTCTGAAAAGCAGTTTAGGTTAAATAGTGTTTTAAAATGAGTCATAATTAGTCCTCCGTAAGATTGAATTGTGCCAGCACGCGGCCACGGCTGTGTGCTTCTTTAGCATAGTGTTGAGCGGTCTTGATCTCAGTTACTGGAAAAACACGATCAATCGGTGCCACCAATTCGCCGGTCGCCAACTGATCAATAAAGTGCCGGTATACCGCTGCATCAAAGTCTTCGTGAACAAACTTGAAGGCGCCTGCGGTTGAAAATTGTTGTAGCGCAATGGAAACAATTTCGGCTTCTGGTAATTGCATCAATAGCTGGTTCAATAATGCCGTGCTCCCCGCAATGTCGATGATTAAACAACGTCCAGATAATGCTGGTAACGTTTCCGTCGTATAGGCCGTCACGTCTGGTAATTGTTTATTAAAGTAGGCCGTGCTGGCTTCTGAAACAATCGGCCATACCGGCCGCGCTTCATCATGAAGCATCTGGAGCAAGTACAGCCCAATAACTGAGTTAGCACCAGTGATCACGATGTTTGTTGCCTGACTTTGCTTGATTTCAGTCAGTAACCGCAGCGCGGTTCCTGGGCCAGCCGTTAGTGCCGCCGCACTTTTATTATCGACAGTTTCTGGTAGTGGAAAGATAAAATCAGGGTTTGTCGAGCTCACGTACTGGCTGTAAGAGCCCGCCGGATTCATCACTAACACCCGCCGATCCAGCAAGGCCTGGTCACGGTCAGCACCAACTTCCACGATGCGACCAACGCCACCGATTCCAATGACCCGTGGTAACGCCGCCAACTGTTCGTGCGTTGCGTGCGGATCAGACTCCCGTTTCCAATCGGTTGGGACCACCGGTAAAACATCCATTGCGATCATCACACTGGCTGGTGTTACCTCAGGAACAGATTGTTGCCGAAGTTCAAGCCCATCGATGCCGTTAAAGTTAGTTTGCATAATTGATAGCATGCTCATCACTCCTTTGTGAATTGTCCGTTCAACGTTTTTAGTAACACGTTGTATCTATATTTCACAGAATACACGTATTTTTAAATAAATCAACCATTTTAATTACATTTTGTTTCTAAAAATGAAAATTGTGGTTCAGCAATGCTATACTTAACCCAATTAAACTCATAAGTGAGGCGCACCATGACCGAAAAAAAAAGAGCCCCGCGGAAGACTAACCGGGAACTCACCGAGACAATTTTTAAAACGACAACGGCAATTTTAGAAAACGAGGGCTACGAAAACGTCACCTTCAATAATGTCGCTCGTCAATCTGGCGTTGGCCGCCCTGTTTTATACCGGCGGTGGCAGACACCGTTTGAACTCCTCCTTGACGCTGAGGACTACTTTGACGATCAGGACGTTGATTCATTTGAGGACATTGATTTTTCTGGGCACTCATTACGAGAAAACATCATCAATAGTCTTGCCCACTTCGACAGCACCCGTCCGTTTATGCGTGCCGTCCTCATCGAATTGGGAAAGGATAACCCTGTCGTCAACCAGTACTTTAACGATCTCCATCAGCAGCAATTAACGATCATGAACGGCATGCTTCATCAGGCAATAGCGGATGGTGAAATCAGCACTCCCGTCACAGAGACCGTTAAATTACTGCCGTTTAACATGCTTCTTTATCAAGCCATGGTGAATCAGGACGGGCTGTCGCTCACCTACATCACGGAGTTAGTGGACACGGTTGTTTTACCAGCAATCATGGCGCAACAAGAATAGGACATGCTGAAACATTTAAAAGTGGTGCCATTCATATTCTGAATGACACCACTTTTAAATTTGCTAACTTTCTAAATAAACATATTAATTTAGTGACTCTTCCTTTAAAGAATAATTATCGGGCAAACACGCTTTCATAGGCGAAAGTGTTACGATTAAAATATTAATTAAAAAGGAAATTGCAGTCTATGGTCACCTTAAAAGAATACCTACTTCATATTCTTGAAAATTATAAAAACGAAATTAAAAATAATTATAAGGATAATCCCTTATCCGAATATATTTCAGCAAAAGCAAAAACAACAATTTCTGAGGCAATCTTTCCACAAGAAAAATACTCTATAAAAGGGTCTTCAGGCCAAGGAAGATGGGCAACCGTACCATGGATGGGCATTTTTGATAAAGAAATATCAATTTCAGCTCAACGTGGATATTACCTTGTATACTTATTTAAAAGTGATTTATCAGGTGTTTACCTGTCCTTAAATCAGGGTTATACAGACTTCAAAGAAAAATATAAAGCACCTGACCGTAATACAAATATTCGACTCGTAAGCCGATATTGGCAAAAGCAGCTGCACACAATAACTGAAAATAATGGTTCACTATTTACAACGGAAAATATTTCCTTAACTTCTTCCAAGAGTAACACGGACTTACCAAGAGGATACGAACTCGGTAATATCTATAGTCGTTATTACAGTTTAGAGGACTTAACGCAGCTTACTAACAACCAATTACTCAACGATCTTTATCAAATGAATACAGTTTTCTTAGAATTACGGACCATGATAACCACCGCTTACGATGTATGTAATGACCATATCATTAAAAGTAATTTCGAAGGTTCAAACCTACTTAATGCCCAAGATAAACATGACGATTTAAACAATCTCAATCTAGGTACAGAAGTACTAGTATCAAAAATTGATTTTTCTCTTCCAAAAACCACTTCCAAAAAATTCACTCATATCGATTACAATAAACGCCAACAAAAAACACAAGTCTAGGATTACATTCTGAACAATTAGTGGTCGAAGCCGAGCAAACCCGTTTAGCTTCCATTCCTGAATTACAATCTAAAAAAGTTGAGCACACTTCAGTAGAACTGGGGGATGGTGCCGGTTACGACATTAAATCTTACAGACTAACTGACAACAAAATTACCGAACATTTTATTGAGGTAAAGGCTACTACTGGAGATATTAAAACACCCCTCTTTATGTCAAAAAATGAGATAAACGTTGCCAAAGAAAAGAAAGATAAGTACTCAATAGTTCGAATTTTCAAAAACAAAGATAATGAATGGTCTCACTACACTATTAATGGTCCCTTTTCTGAGAAAGATAAACTTTATTACGAACCCGTTCAATACCAAGTCCTTCCCAAATAACTTTTATACCTGTTAATTTATTTTCCGTTTACCTGCTATACTTTTCCTATTACTACAACAAAATGCGCACCAATTAGGAGTTTATTCATGAATGAAATTTTAAAGGCCCAGTTTTTTGTCGATGACCTGTCCGATGACCAAAAGGCTGTGATCACAAACATCAACGATTACATTAGCCAGGGTCTCAAGCACACCCCTTCATCCGTTGCCATTATTCAGGGGGCAGCTGGCACCGGGAAGTCTGTCGTTCTCATGGAACTGGTGCGCCAGTACATGACGGACCACCGCTACAAAACGGCCCTCGTCGTTAACCACCCAGAGCTGTACAAGGCTTACCAGGACATTGCTGAATCAATCCCTAACATGAACGTCAACGCCATTCGGCGCCCAACTGCGCTGATTAACGACGCACAAAAGAACCATAAAAAGTACGACATCATCTTTGTTGATGAAGCGCACCTATTGTATTCCAAGTCAGAACCCTACGCGCATTACCGCGGTCAAAACCAGCTCACCGATTTGATGGCCCTCGCTAAGGTCGTTGTGGTCGTTTACGATTTCGACCAAGTTTTCCAATCAAAGATGTACTGGGATAAAAAGCTCCTTTTCGACACCATCGGGAGCCACCCGTACAAACAGTTTGACATGAACTTTCAGTACCGGATGGTTGCCAGCGATGAGCAGGTGGCCTGGATGGACGATCTCACGGAAGAAAAGCCAATGAAACCATTCCCAGATAACAGCGACTTTGAGTTTAAAGTCTTTGATACCGCTGGGGAGATGTTTGAAACCATCAAAAAGCGCAATAAAGAGGTTGGGATGAGTCGGATGGTTGCGACTTCCGGTTTCCCACGCATTGACGGTCGGCACAACGTCGAGATGGATTCCTTCAGTTTACCGTGGGACGAATGGGACCCACAACGGACCCACTGGGCTAAACGTGAAGGTTCCCTCACCCAGGTCGGAACCATTTACACCCTGCAAGGCTTCGACCTAAACTACGTCGGCATGGTCATCGGCCCCTCGTTTGGTTACGATGAAAAAACCGACACCATGACGATCTTACCCGAGAAATATTCCCATAAAGAAGTGTTCAAAAAGCGCAAGGACATCAAGTTTACTAACGACGAATATAAAGTTTTCATCGCCAATGTCCTTAACGTGCTCATGAAACGGGGAAAGTACGGTATGTACTTAACCGCGTATGACGACGCGTTGCGGCACCGTTTAGTCGACTTGTACGAAAACGGAAAATAAGCACCATTAATGACCAACTTCAGAAGGAGTGTGTTTGCTTATGTGGCGGAAACCGTTAATCATCACCTCAATCATTTTCTTGATCATCGCGGCCGTTCGCTTCGGTGTTGCCGTTTATCAACATAACATTTGGTCCATCTCACCAATCTACGCCTACAACGTTCCCCATGGCATCGTGGGCTGGTCAATTAGCCTTGCCATCGTGGCGTTTGTCGCGTCACTGATCGTAGGCGGCGGAAAAAAGCGGTAACTTGGATATTAAATAGTCGAAAAAGGTGTTACTGAGTCGGTTTGGACTGACTCAGTAACACCTTTTTTAGGTTGCCTATTAAACTGTCTTTCTAAGAAAGGTCTCTCACCACGTCTAGATAATATTAGAGCCGTTTAGTTAGTCGTTTTCTTTCAACCACTGATCCAGCACACGAATAAACTCATCGTGTTGGTCCAACAACGCCAGATGGCGACTGTTCCCAAATAGATGCCACTTAGCCCCCGGAATGTGGTCATAAACAGACTTGGCAATCAGTGGTGTACATAGATCGTCCGTTCCGTTGGTAACCAATACTGGCACGTGAATGTTCTTTAAGTCATCGGTCAGTTCAAAGTCACTAATTGTGCCGTTTTCGGTAAACTCATTGGGTCCCTCCGCAATCAGACTGGCGCGTTTCCCGTTGGTTGGCCGCCGCAGTGGTTCCGGTGAGTTTTCATCTGGGTCATCCCAACAGTAGCGTTCCATGTAACGGTCGTTGGCGGCCAGATACTTTGGCCCAGAAAAGTCACCGGTGCGCTCAGCTTCGGCAATGGCCTCACGATCCTCATAACTCAAATAAGAGATCAGCCGGTGCTGCTCTTTTGTCCACAGCTTGATGGACGCTGGTGAACCATCGATCATCACACTCTTCACACCCGTTTGGTCGCAGTGCGTCAGGTACAGCATTTCAAGCATTCCGCCCCACGACTGGCCTAGCATGTGAATCTGGTCCAAATGAAGATATTTCCGAAGCGCGATCAGTTCTTCAGCCCACGTTTCCTTCACATAAACGGACTCATCCTCTGGGAGCGATGATTTTCCGCAGCCGACTTGGTCATACATGATCAGCTGCCGCCCCGTCTTAGCGTAGTCATCCAGCAATTCAAAGTAGTTGTGCGATGACCCTGGACCACCATGAATCAACAAGAGTGGGGCCTTATTCGGGTTCGGCTCGCCCACGATTCGATAATACGTTTGATACCCGTGAAACGGCATGTAACCTTCTTCAATCTTCATTGACCAGCGCTTCCTTTTCTTGTGAAATAACGTGCTTACCGTGATTGTACGCCACTCTGAACCAAATTTAAAAGCGCACTCATGCAGAATACGCTAGGATAAGCTATGGATTGCACTTTAGTGACCTAGGGTAGCTCACACTTTCCTATTTGCGAAAAAATAATTGAAATTTTATCGCTTATTTGCTTGCGCAAATAAAATAACGTGTATATAATATAATCAATCTAAACCTTAAGGGGATGTCACTCATTACACCTAGATCAGATAAAATCATCGCATCATTAAACATCGTTTCCCGTAAACTTCAAGGGTTGCTTGATGAACAACTGGCACCGCTTCACCTAACCTCTAGCAACTACTATTTTTTGCTAAAGATCGACCAAGAACGGACGCTCACTCAGGACCAGCTTTTCCGTAAAATTTACTTGAGCCCCAGCAATGTCACCCGACGTTTAGACCAGTTAGTTGCCCTTGGCTTGGTGGTCAAAGAACGTTCAACCGACGATCGGCGTTCATGGAACATTAGCTTAACCCTCCAAGGAAAGATCTTGGTTCCAAAAATTAAAGCGGTCGTTCTCCGCGTCAATAAACAGTTTCTCACTGATATTCCAGCTGATGAAATTAATGTCGTTAAGGCGTTTCTTGAGCAAACATCCGCAAATTTAGATTAAGTTACACACGCGTTTGAGACAGGAGGCTTCATTATGTTAAACGAGGATAAGTACGATTACGACGTCACGCTTCTCGGCCAACTTCGCGACCGCTTACAGCGTCTTGAAGATAATGATTACGTCACTGCTTACTATAAGGGTTACAGTGCTGACGGATTAACGCTTGATGAAGTTAACGACGCCATTGACGACCTCAATCACCAGATTCGGCGGTTGGAACGTGAACTAGATGAGGACGCCGACCGTTAACCGTTGAACAGGCCTGCTGAATTTTCTGGCTCCTTGATGGTGCTTCATTGAAAAGGAGATGATGATCACTTGCTTAAACGTTGGCTCATTCTAAGTCTACTTGGTTTATTTTTCTTCATGGTGATCGTTGATGGAACCATCGTCAGCATTGCCATTCCAACAATCTCACGTGATTTGGCCGTATCAACAAACGCAGCAACAATGATTATTGGTATTTACCTCATCACAATTAGCGCGCTTCTCCTCTTTTTCGGCCAACTTGGCGATCAAATCGGCCGGCCACTTGTCTTTGAGGGCGGCACTGTGCTCTTCATTATTGGTTCTGCCCTCTCGGGATTTGGTCTCAACCTCCCGTTTGTGCTCTGTGGGCGGTTTATTCAAGCCATTGGAGCCAGCATGACAATGGCTAATAGTTACGCCATTGTCACCGACACGTTTCCCCCGCAGTATCTTGGGCGGGCTTTGGGGATTGAGTCCCTATTTATCTCGTTGGGATCACTGGCTGGCCCTGGTCTTGGGGGGCTCATCTTAGGGTACCTACCTTGGGGCTACATTTTCTGGATCAATCTCCCACTTGGCCTACTTTGTTTGCTGGCTGAATGGTTCATCTTCCCACGGCCTCACCGGATTCACCGCCCAAACGTTGACTGGCTCGGTGTTGGTCAATTAAGTCTCATGGCCATTGCCTTTTTTATCACGTCCAGTATTGTCCTGTCTAACCCACTTGGGGCCGCGATTTCACTGATTGCATTCGGGATTGTTCTTGCCACCTTTGTCCGTCATGAAAAAGTGGCGCCCCGACCGTTGCTCAACCTTCAATTACTGCATAACCATGTATTTTCACGAAACCTCATCACAGCGCTCATTAGCTTTGTTGTCGGGTACTTCTTTACCCTTTTAGCACCCATCTACCTGCAACTGGTCCTTAAAGACTCTAGTCAACTCAGTGGCTTGCTGCTTATGGCATCGCCGATTGTTGCACTAATCGCCAATCCAATTGCCGGGATCTTAACGGATCGTTATAACCGGACACACGTTATGCGCGTTGGGATGCTCATTCTCATCGTGGCAGAGCTTGGACTAGTCGTTAGTAACGGAACACACGAACCCGTTACATTCATCATCCTCTCCACACTAATCGCCATTGGAACGGCTGGCTTTGGGACACCAAACAACACGTTGATTATGCAAAGTGTTCCCAAAGAAAGCCGTGGCATGGCTGGGTCCATGAACTCACTGATGCGTGAATTTGGCCTTGTCTTAGGAACAACACTCTCAACCGTCACCTTTTACGTTCATTTATCGATCACCAGCGGCCACAAAATTATGACTGCCCTTGGACAGCCCGCCGCTAACATTATCGCGGCACAACGAACTGCCTATCTTTTAGGCGTCATGCTCCTGTTATCTGCTGGCGCCATTCTTCTTCTACGCGATCGTCACCTTGACAACAACACGGTTGCGCCAACCACTCGCGATGCATCAAATTAGGAGGACTAAACATGTCAAAATTTATGATGATTAACGGTCACGAAAACCAAAATTTGATTATTCCAGATGACTTTGTTGAGGTTAGCCGTGAAACGGAACCACGCAATGGTGAGCAGGTCAGTGTGGTTCGCTATCAAAAAGCTGGTGCCATCGTTTATAACAACCCGCACATTACGGTTGTATTCGGTGCCGACAACCGCTTTATCAGTTACAACAACTTTAGTTTTGAAGCTGATGGGCCCCTTCCCAGCTCGCATGAGGCCGTAAAGATTGCAGAACAGGTCTTTCAGTCAGTTGATCCGACCTATGCCACTGGGCTAAGTTACATGCGTATCGACAAAGAGACCCGCACGTTTACCAATGACGCCGGAACGTTGATTACGACACCGATTCTTTGGGTCAAATTTTCACACAGGAACGGTTCGTACAACTGGGTCTCCATTGGGCCTAATAACGAAATTGTCGAAGTTGAACGCGAATCACTTTGGGACTTTAATCAGTGGCGGCGGGCAACCGAAGAATGGAACATTGATGATTGGGTTCTTGCTCGGCAAGGTAAGGGGCCACAATTGCAGGCCCCTTCTGCACTCGCTTAGTTTCACGTGAAACATTCAAAAAGCAGCAGCTATTTGCGGATTCTTCCGTAAACAGCTGCCGCTTTTTGCGTTAACTTAGGCATTGCTTTTTCCTCGCCAGCGTCTATACTTCAATGTCGTAAATAAATCCTGAAGGGTCCTCACTCATGCAAAACGTTGATCTAACAAATATCGTTCTTGCCCTCTTTGTTCTTTATGCCGTTCTTCGGCGCCAACTAGAACCGCGGCTCATCAAACTAAATTTAACAACGTACGTCTTTCTCATTCTCTTTGGCGCCGCTTCCGTCGCTGATGCGTTTAACCATCACCAAATCACGCTGACATCAGGGACAAAGTGGTTCGTCCTGGTGCCCTTGTCAGTGCCGGGCTGTTTGGCTGGCTGCGAACATTATCATACCGCCTGTGGGTCAACGATGACGGTCTGGTCATGCGCCAAGGAAACTGGTTAACCGTTGTTTTATGGATCGTTGGAATTGCCCTTCACTTATTATCGGATCGTGCTTGGCAAGGCAGTGACGCCACGCTAATGCTTTATCTAGGGCTTACACTATTGATTCAACGCGGCCTTGTCTGGCTGCGAGCCCGTCGTCAATTTCCAGAGGCAACCCAACAAACCGCAGCCTACCACGAGGCGCACCACCGGGAACGTCATCACTCACGCCAACGTTAACCCCGCAAAACGGGTATAATGTGACCCATAAACACTGAACGCAAGGAGCACGTCATGGTTAAGCAGGGAAAATACGCAAAGGTTAGTCAGCAAAAGAAACTCCAAAGTTTACGCCAGCACATTGCCAATAAGGGATCACGCGTTGTTTCCGATGACCAATTGAGCGATTTTTTACTTGTTCGTTGGCACCTGACGAATCGTCAACCAAAATTGACGGAAACAACCATGCAACAATTTCTTCGGGCCTGGCTTGAACAAGCACAAAGCCACCAATCTCCCTGGTCATTATCCATTATTACTGGTGAAACGTTGCAACAGTTTAACCAGCAGGTTCCCTGGCAATTCTATGCCATCGTTAACCAACAGTTTGAACGCTGGCAGTCGTTTCTTCAAAAAGAGGGGCCCACAGTCCCATTAGCAACCCGCTTGTTGTTTACCGACGCTCTTTCACCCGAACAATGGGTGACCCTGTTAAGCCAACAACTAGCCGTGAACACCCTCTTGCAAATGACCGGTGGCAATCAAGACCGTTTGGCACAAATCAACAACGAGCAAGTCGCTCAGCTGCAAGTGAGTTTTCTCAACGCGGACAAAACCGCCATTGAATGGCAAAAAGTGACAGCACTGGCGCCCGCTAAGCCACCCGTTAGCACCGATGATAACCGGCAATGGCTGGCCGGGTTGGCCAATTTAACACCAGCAGATTTCTAAAAACCACGGTTCCAGCAACGATGCAGTTGTTGAAACCGTGGTTTTATTTTGTCGGGTTAATCCTCACAGCTTATCCAGGGCTTGTCGCAACTCGCCACTCCCGTATAGTTTCAGCAAAATGGCTCTTGCAGTTGCCTGATCCGTTTTATGTTGTTTAACAAACGTCCACTCCAACACCATTAATAATGTTGAAACACAGTGGCTAATCACTAATTCTGTTGGGATCGTTGTCCCCACATTAAGCTTTCCCGTCAACTCTTTCTGGGCCTTCTGGCGCGCATACGTCGTAAAGTTGACTTGTAAATCGCCGGTTTGATTATGGTGGAGTACCCGCTTCACGTAGTCGCTGTGCGCATCTGTCAGCGTGTATAACCGGTCAAAGGCCTGGACTAGAAATTGATCATCATGTCCGACAACCAGTTCGTCTAATTTAACCTCAGCAATCACTAGTGAGAAACAGTATCTTAATAAATCATATTTATCATCAAAATAATTATAGAATGTCGATCGCGGATAATTTGCCGCCTTACACAGAGAATTAACCGTGATTAATTCAAATGATTGTTGTGCAATGGCGGCCCCTAACGTCTTGGAAAAATCGTTTAAAACGCGCTGTTTGCCCCGTGTCATTGTTTGACCAATTTCTTTCATCATTCACTCTCCTTGGACAATTTTACGATTATGTCCAGCCTTGTCCACAATCATAAAATTGACACTTTGCCGTTACTTTCTTTTTGTCTATTATGACACTGACAGATGACAAGTTTTAGATAACCACGCAAAATAAGGGGCTGACATTTAAAATGACAAAAAAAGTGGTTTTAATTACCGGGGGAACCTCCGGCGTTGGTAAAGCAATTGCTAAAAGTTTCAATGACTCACCCATCGATCTGACCATCGTTGGCCGAAATGAAAGCAAGGCACAGCAAGCCGCTCAGGAACTTCAGGAATACTTACCGCAAGCTGACGTTTCATACCTCTTGGGTGATCTGGCAGATCAAACTGATAATAACCGTCTTGCAACCGCATTTATGCATGATCATCCGCAGCTAGACGTTCTTTTTAACTGTGCTGGCAATATTCCCAAAACGACCGCCGAAAACATTTCGCTCAATTTACAAAGTCATTATTGGTTCACTCAGAACCTGACACCGGTGCTTAAACAGTCACCCGATGCCCGTGTTTTCATCATCACCGGCATGCCACTCGCCATTCAACGGGGGCCTATTTACGAACACCAATTTACTTTAGTGGATCGCGGCCTGTGGCTACTCACTCACAAAACACTGTTAGTCATGCTTTTGGCAACTGAATTACAGCCACTGGGCATTGCGGTTAACGCACTGTTCCCCGGTGACATCCAGTCAAACCTTTCATCCTGGACAAAGACGCTTGGTAAGACGGCCCTTCCAATTGCCGCACAGTTAGCAACACTAGCACAGTATCATGGTCTAACTGGCCGCTTCTTTGATGATCATGGCAACCTGATTTCCTTAAACAAGCACAAATATAACGTTGAAAAGGCCCGAACAGTTTTGAAGCCCTATCTGCGGCGAGAAATGTGAAAACTACATTGTAGAGTCTATTCTTCCATGTTGAAAACGTTCATTTTGTTTCTGAAAAAAGACCATAACAACCTCCTACATGCATAAAAAAAGGCATCCAATAAAAAATTGGATGCCTTTTCATATCGAGTTACATTTTGCCGCTGTTTCAAGGACAATTTAAGGAAACTCCCTCATCACTTATGATACGGCGTCCCCGCATTGATCATAAATGACCGGTAGATCTGTTCCGTCAGCACCAACCGCATTAATTGGTGTGGCAGTGTAAAACGACCAAACGAAATCTGCGCATCAGCACGCTTTAAGACTTCGGGGGCCAATCCTAGTGAGCCCCCAATCACAAACGTCACGTCAGAGTGCCCGTATGTGCCCAAATCGGCGATCTCTTTAGCTAGTTGTTCAGAAGTCCGTTCCTTCCCTAGAATAGCTAACGCATAGACGTATTCCTTATCCTTGATGTGGTCAAGAATCCGACCACCTTCTTTTCCAATAACCGTGATCATTTCTGCATCACTTAATGATTCGGGGGCCTTCTCATCTGGCACCTCGACGATTTCGAACTTACAGAATTTAGACAGCCGTTTCGCGTATTCTTCGATTCCTTGCTTAAAATACTTTTCCTTTAATTTCCCAACACCGATAATTTTGATGTTCACGTAATCAATCCTCCGTTATTTTCCCAAAAATCGTTCGACAACACTTATTGTTCGCTTAATTTGGTCATTCTGTGGCCTCAGTTGTTCACATTTTATAACAGACCGTTTTTTAACCATGAATAAAAGTTTTACACAGTTTTGCACAGGCGGTTCAAAACCGAACACATTCTTTATAATCCTTTGTTTAAAGGCTTTTATTGCCCGAACATTCTAAAAAAACGCGAGTTATCCACACCGCTTTTCTCTCCTGTGGATAACTTTTTCCCCCGATAACAAATCCTTATTTTTCGGCATTTTGCATCCTAAATCAAGGTTATTCACAGTTATCCACAGAGTTTTCCACCGCTGTGCAAAACAATTTTCCTATTGCTTTTTTTGGTGCGAACCACTTTATTTTTTGCATCGGTCTTTGTTCGGTTTATTCATTCATGACGGCGCTAACATTTCCGTTTTACCCGATCTTGTCAGAATAATATTCGGCTTTTCAATAGCTTACCAGTTAACTACCGTGTTCTACCAGGCTTTTTGCTAAACGGCCACTTGCTAAATGAGGTAATGATGATGAATACCGCCGCCTTTTTTTGCATAAAGCGCGTTAAATCGCACCACGGAACGTGGGGAAATCCCACAATCTGTTAGATTTCCTCTCCAATAATGCCACTTTTCGTGGTTAATTGCAGTGTTGCTGTTAAAAGAACCACGAAAATGCACAAAAAACGCGTCGCTGGCCATTTGACCAGCGACGCGTTTTCAAATTTTACTAGTTATTCGTCGTGCTTGATGACGATGTTGACGACTTCGACAGATCCGTTGTACTTCCACTCAACGTAATCGTTCCGTCCTTAACCTCACCATCACGGTAATACTTCACAGAGACCTTATCGCCAATCTTGTGCTTGTACAAGACGTCGCGTAAGTCAGCCTGTGAGGTCACCTTTTGACCATCCAGTTCGGTAATGACATCGTACTTCTTCAAACCGGACTTCTCAGCAGCCGAACCACTGTAAACCTTCATCAGCACCACACCACCGGTAACGCTACTTGGCAGTTTTAGGGTGTCCGTCTGACTACTACTGTCCACGTTTGAAAGGTCCACTAAGCCAACGCCAAGTGCAGGGCGAACGACCTTCCCATTGGTGATCAGCTGGTTAATGATTGAAACCACTTCGTTTGACGGAATCGCAAACCCGATCCCTTCAACAGACGTCCCCGATGACGAGGAGGCCAGTTTCATGGAATTAATCCCAATAACCTGACCGTTTAAATTAATCAGCGCACCACCTGAGTTCCCGGGGTTGATCGCAGCATCCGTTTGGATAACCGTTGCGTCACTCGTTTGGTTACCAGAATCATCTTCCACTGGAACCGTCCGCTTCGTTGCCGAAATAATCCCTTCCGTCACTGATGTCGCGTATTGAGAACCCAATGGTGAGCCAATGGCCAAGACTGATTGACCCGCCTGAATTGCCGTTGAGTCGCCAAATTCAGCAACCGTTGAAATATTTTTTGCGTCAACCCGGATCACAGCCAAGTCAGTTGTTGCATCGGAACCAACTAACTTTCCACTGATCTTCTTTCCGTTGCTCAAAATGATTTCTAGGGCACTAGACCCAGACACCACATGGTTATTTGTCACAATGTACGCGTCGTTTCCAGACTTCTTATAAACGACCCCAGAACCCTCGCTGGCCGTTTCCAACGCGCTGTTACTGGATGAGCTTGAATTACTATTCGTGGAATTCGACGATGAGCCGCCACCAAAAATTCCGTACAACCCGCTACTATCGCTACTTGACGACTGCTTTTGCATGTTGACCACGGAAACCACCGCGCCCTTGACCTTACTAAACGCCTTGGTCGCATCCGAATTGCTCTTCACGGTCACGTTAGCAACCTTTGTCGTCCCGTTCTTATATGAGGTGTCGCCCCCCGCGCTATTATGGTTCACTGCCGTGGCACCGGCAAATGCGATTCCACCACCGATCAATCCGGCAACTAAGCTCACGAGCGCAACTTTCCACAAGCCCCCCGCCGGTTTATTTGACGGTTGCTGTGGCCCTTGTCCCTGACCATCCTGCTGATTGTTCATGTTATTGTAATCCATAGAATTTTGCGGAAAACCGCAGACCTCCTCTACTGTATTACCTATATTATACATTGACAGCATAAATGGAGCTTAAACAAACGATTAAATTATCTCAATTATTTTAACGTCCCCAGAAACTTTAGCCATTCTTCGGTTACTCTGGCTTAACATTTCCTAACATTATTTTTGTTATCGTGGACTGCTGGAAGCACTCTAAACGAATTACTGCCACAAACACGAAAAAAGTGCAGTCATCGTCCCAAGTAACACAAAGCCCCCCTCATGGCCAAAAATGTCCATTAGGGGGCTATTTGTATTATTTGAAGGCGTCTAACCGCACGCTTTTCGTTTTCTACACTGTCATGTTTCCAATCATCACGCCACCAACCACGACCAGCGCCAGACCGATCAACGTCCAGGCTAATCCTCTCGATGAGCGCCGCTCATGGAGTAAAACAATCCCACCTAGTGTCGCCAGGACAACGTTCATCTGCGACAACGTAAAGCCGGTGGCAATTCCGTTTTTCTGTGCCGAAATGAGGTAGGTTAATGCCGCCACCGAGAAAATCAATCCATCAACAAGGCTTAACCAGGTTACCCGTTGACGAAGCGCGCTCGGTCCCACCATCACTAATGCAACAACCAGTGCCGTTGCCGCCATTCCTAGGCCCTGCGGTAAAAAGCCCTGCCAACCAGACACATTGGCGACCCGTGGTAACGCAGAATAACCCACGTAACCCACCGTTGATAAGGCAAACAATCCAATCGTTGACCACACGGAGCCATGTGCCGTGGCAGACGTCGAACGACTGTCGATCGTTGTTAGCACGATTCCGATCACGATCACAACAAGAGCCACTAAGCCGATGATCAAACTTGCACGACTTGACCACTCACCAAATGCGACGACGCCCAGTAGTGACGTGCCCACTAATTGAAGTCCCGTTGAGATCGGCATTGCCTTTGCAACCCCAACGCGTTGAAAGGCGACATACTGCAAATATTGCCCCATCGCCCAGGCAGCGCCTGACAACACCGTCAGGACAAACTGACCGCCAGATAACGCCGGTTGAACAAACAACCACACAATAAACGCCACTAACAGCGTGCCAAACGTTGTCCCTAAAATCTGGTTAACCGGCCGCCCACCAATCTTGGTCACAACTAGCGGAAGTACACCCCACGCTAGTGCCGGAATCAATCCCACTAGTAAATTCATGTTCTCTTTTCCCCTTATTCCGTTTAATTCAGTCAGGTTAGCCCTTTCCGTTTTGGAACGATGGGTACAATGTCATCCCACCATCCACAAACAGAGTCACCCCAGTAACATAGCTTGATTGATCGGAGGCCAACCAGGCCGCTGCCGCTGCAACATCCTCAGGATCACCGATGCGCTTCATCGGGACCATTTCCAGCGTGTCGTTTAACTGCGTCTTATCTGCAAACTTCTCTGCGTTGATCGGCGTGTTGATTGCACCAGGACCGATTGCATTGACCCGGACACCCTGATTAGCGTATTCCATCGCGATGGTTTCATTAAACAGCTTCACACCACCCTTAGAGGCAGCGTAATGTGAAAAACCAGGCCACGGAATCTGCTCGTGAACAGATGACATGTTGATAATGTTTCCCTTGTGATCGTTCTTAACAAAGTAGTCCAGTGCGGCCCGCGAGCCCAAAAAGACGCCCGTTAAGTTCACATTGATGACCCGTTGCCATTCCTCTAGTGACATTTCGTGTGTAGCAACCCGGTTTTCCATCCCCGCATTGTTCACCCACACATCTAACCCACCAAAGTTTTCAACAGCAGCGTCCAATAGCACCTTGGCGCCAGCTTCATCACTGATGTCGGCTTGAACCGCGACCGCGCGGCCACCGTTTTCCTCAATCAACTTCACAGCGGCATCCGCCCCGGCCTTGTCTGACCGATAGTTGATGACCACAGCCATGTGTTCCTCGCCAAACCGCTCGGCAATGGCCTGCCCAATGCCCTTTGAACCGCCAGTAACCACCGCAACCTTGTTTCTTAAATCTTCATACATTGTCTTATTCCTCCTACATCTTTTTCTCGAAGCCTTCCATGGGTGCCACCTCATTGGTGTAATCCATGATGGGCTCAGGGTCATTTGTAAAGTGCATCACTGAGTAAAACGCGCCCTTCAGGTAATACTGCATCGCCACCGGAATGGCTAACTCATCCATTTCAAACGGTGACAGCTGGTAGCGAATGCTGCCCTCATCACCGCCCGTGGCCTTTTCGTACCAGTGTGGTTCGCGAATCAATTCACGGCCAATTGCCGCAAAACTCGCACCAGCTTCTAGGACCTGGTCTGCGTCAGCTGGCGTTTCAATGGACCCCACGCTGATTAATGGCTTCCGGTTATCCAACTGCCGCAATAGTTTCGTTAAGATTGGTTCTGAATCCTCACGGTCGTTTAACGGCGTCCGCCACGCGGCCCCCATTGATACATGAACATAATCAACGGTGGATTCAGCTAGCATATCCGTAAACGCTAAGGTATCTGCTAGCTTAATTCCTGGTTCACCCAGTTCTTCCGGAGAGATTCGGTAGCCCAGTAAAAAGTCACCGTTTGTTTCTGTCCGAATAACCTGGCGAACCCTGTCAATCACCGCCTGCGGTAAACTCATCCGGTCTTCACGGCTTCCACCCCACTGATCATCCCGGTGATTTGAGTGCGGTGAGTAAAACTGTTGCAGAAGGTACGTGTTGGCCCCGTGGAGTTCAACACCATCGAAACCAGCCTTAATGGCCCGTGAAGTTGCTGTGCCAAAGGCCTCAATCAGATCAGCAACTTCGTCAGCTGCCATTGCCCGTGGGGTCTCAGCATCCGCTGGTCGGTTAGGCTTCACCGCGCTGGCGCTAACCGTTTGCGTGCCCCGAAGAATCTGTGAATTCGACTTTCGTCCGGCATGAAAAATCTGCAAAATTGCCTTCGTTCCGTTTTGTTTGATGGCGTGCGCTAAGTTTGCTAACCCAGCGATATCACTATCATCCGCCACGGATAATTCACCTTCAAAGCCCTTCCCATCAGGAGTGACGTTTGCAACCTCGGTAACCACCATGCCGATTCCACCAGCGCGCATCTGGTAAAAGGCCACCTCATCATTGGTCACGTGCCCGTCGTAGAAACTGGACATGGTCGTTGTTGGCGCCATCACGATTCGATTCTTAATCGTGGTACCATTTGGAAACGTATAGGGTGCTTCAAAGCGATGTTTCATCACTTACTCCTCCTTTAATTCGTCATTAATTTTGATGATGCTTAGTGTACAAGCCCGTTTATCTTTGTCATAGACGGCACTTTTTTGTGCCCTAAATTAGTTTGCTGTTCTCATGGTGCCCCACCGGTCCATTGCGTCCATCAGCCGTCGCAGCGATTGCCCGGTTTGCGTCAGTCGACAGGATACCTGACAGGAGCGACTCACGCTAAGCTTAACCAACCCGTTGTACCACAACGATATCAATTGACTAATAAACTGGTGCCAGTTATGTGTTGGAACCGACTGGTACAACGCGTGTACCGGTTGGGGACCGTTTAGTAAGTTCGCCACGATCAACAGTTTGCACGGCCCCTGTAGGTGATTGACCGCAAACGTTAATCCCATTATCGCTTCATCATCTGATGACATCTCCTCGCCTCCATCATGTTTGAATGAGGCTAGTGTACGAGCACCCACAAAACAAAAAAAGAAGGCACTTATTTGTGCCTTCCCTAGTTCCTTATCATGCTGTTGGATTCAGAAGTCCGTCATAGCCGCTGTGATCTTCATTGAGGAGCTTTGCGTCGTCAAGCTGAGCAACCCGCTGTTCACCCCATTCAGACATTTCAATGAGGATGTTCCCTAAGCTCCGCCCAAACGACGTCAACTCATAGCTCACACAAAACGGGGCCTTTTCACCAATCACCTGCCGGGTGATGATTCCGTCGTGTTCAAGCTCACGTAGCTGTTGTGTGAGCACCTTTTGTGTAATGTCGGGAATATTGCGGCGGAGTTCACTACTGCGTTGGGCCTGTTTACCCAAGTAACACAGTAGAATTGGCTTCCATTTACCGCCAATCACTTCTAGCGTTGCTTCAACCCCGACATGGTACGTTTTTGCCATTCGTTCGGCCTCCCATTGATGATTTACGTTTAATCATACGCGCCCGGATTATTGTTGAGAAGTAGGTACTTTTGGGTAACCTACATGCAAACAAAAGACTGATCTCCTCTAACAAGAAAATCAGTCTTTTGTTTCATATGAAACATCGAGCCATTTATACGGCACTACGGTTGGGTCATCCCCGTGTAAACCAAGGACGCCGTCTTTTTTTCAGCACCATCAATCATCAACGGATGGGCTGCCAATTGATAACGGTACGTTTGCACAACATCAACCACTTGTGGCCGCCCGCTAGCATTATGCACCTTTATTTGATAATGACCCGCGGGTAACGGGCGGGATAACCGATGGACTGCGCCAGTCCCGGCGAGTTGGTAAGTTCTTTTTGTCGTTAAGTTTGTCAAACTGACGTTAACATGGCTGCCTTGATGAATCTGCACCGAGAAGTAGTTCGCCTGATGATTAAAATCAACGTTTTCCGTTATGACCGTCCCTGAACGAACACTTGTCGGTCGCGCATAATACTGCGTTGACAGCTGGCTTCGTTGGGCCGCGACGACCGTATTAACCGGTTGAGTCCGCCCAATCATCATGGACGCGGCGACGGCAGTCACACCACCAACGGTGAGGAAGAACGCCGCCGTTCCTCGAAAACGTTTAAGCGCAGCGGATGTCACCGCATTTGTTTCCGGCACCGGAACCGCTGCCAGCGTCACCCACAGCAACGGTAAAATTGCCTGGCCGTACCGGGATTCAACTTCCCACAGTAACGTGTGAAAGGCTACGTAACCTAACGCCGTCACAAGCGCAATCAGTGCCATCACCTGCTGTGTTTTTGTTAAATCAGCCTGCCACGTTAGCAAACGAATCCCCAGCATGAGCCATAAAACGATCGAGGCCGTCGCTGCACTTATCGTGGCCAAAACTTGCAGTGTTTGGGCGTGCTGTTGATACCACCGTGGTGCCGACCGAAAGCCACCGTTATACCATGTTTGCATGTCGGTCGTATTTAAGAGGATTCCCAGTTTAACCACCCATAATTTAACCAATCCACCAACACCTAATTGCTTGATTCTGGCCGATAACGTGGTTAAATTTGCCTTTTGGCGCGCGGCCTTATTGGGTTCTTGAATGGCCCGGCCGACGTCACTGCCCGAATACATTCCTTGACTGGTTGAATTGGTCCCCATAACCATCCAGTTGGTTACCGGAAATTCAAATTGTGTTTTCGGTTGATAATGGCTTAAACGATAGATTCCTTGTGTAGCCGGAACACTGAGGCCAAACCCCACAATAATCAAAATAACCGGAACAATGAACGGCTTAACCATTTTTTTCCGCCATAAAACAAGCAAGACAATGGCTAAGGCCGGAAGTAACACAATTATGTTTGGCTTTAATAAATCACCGACCAAAATGGCAAGAACAAGGCCAGCGCCCTTTATCAGTTTGCCCCGTTTAGACGTTTCCGACCAATGCCAAAGGGTTCGCATCACCACAAGTAAAACGAACATGGTTGGTAGATCCGTGTAAAACACCTGAAGGTAGTACGTATAGGCAAACGGTGTGAGTGCAAAAAACACCAAGCCGCCAAGAACGACACCATGACGCCGACTAAGTTGCCACAATGTCCGCAGTAACACGACAATAAATCCGTCTAAGCACAACAATGAAAGCACATGAATGGCCGTATTTGTGGTTAATCCAAATAAATTGGTCAGTCGCAGCCATAGTGACAAGAGGTAAGCGACCGGGACATTATTGGGATACCGCCAAAAGTAGGTAATCGTCCACGTTGTATGTCCGGCCGCCATTTGATCCGCCTGCGATAAAATTCGGTACGGATCATGGAAGACGGTATCTGGCATTGTTTTAAGCACAAAGAGCTGGCCCAAAACCATCAATGCCAGGCCAAGGCCCACCACCCATTTAAACGTCGGCATTGGCCACCGGTTGACCACTGGAGAAAACATTCGGGCGCTAATAAACACCAGCGCGACCACTAAAAAAATGGCCATGCCAACGTTATTTGCCATGTTCCCAACTGCGCCAATCAACAAACAAATAATTAAAATTATCGAAAAAAATCGTGGTAACTGCTTCTGAATTTTTATCATCACTTACTCCAGCACTGTTTGGATTGTGTAACGTGGTCGTCCTTTTACCTCGATCATAATTTTGCCAATGTATTCACCAACAATGCCGATCCCAATCATCTGGCCGCCACCTAATAACCATAACGAGGTCATCAGTGGTGACCAGCCGTGGTGGACTAGTCCCGCTAAGCCCATTACAACGGCTAATAAACACACGAATGCTCCGACAATAAGTAACAACCGGATCGGGGCAACCGTCAGACTCGTAATGCCATCCCACGCAAACGCCAGCATCTTTTTAAGCGGGTACTTTGATTCTCCTGCTAGCCGAGGCGTTCGTTTATAGTAAACCGCACCAGTCGGATAACCTAAGCGGGGAATCAGTCTGCGAATAAATAAGTTTCGCTCGGGATAGGCCAAAAGTGTTTCAACGGCACGCCGCGACATCAATCGAAAATCGGCATGATTGGGAACCAGCTCGATGCCCAACGCGCGAAGCACCTTGTAATAGCTCTGGGCAGACGTCCGTTTAAACCACCCATCCGTTTCGCGATTATTGCGAACCCCGTCCACGATGTCCATCCCGTCCATGGCCTGCTCAACCATTTCAGGGATTTTGTCTGGATCATCCTGTAGATCTGCATCGATCGTGACCATCAAGTCGGCCGTTTTAACCGCCTCTGCCAGTCCCGCCATTAACGCCTGCTGGTGCCCAAAATTCCGAGAAAAACGAAGCCCGCGCACCCGTGCATTCTGTTCATGCATTTTTGTGATGATCGACCACGTCTTGTCCGTGGAACAATCATCAACAATTAACAGATCAGCACGTTGGTTTAACGGATTGTTCGCCGCAATCCCATCCTCAATGGCCAGCAACCGCTGAACAGAAACCGTTAATACGGCCGCTTCGTTATAGGCAGGAATGATGATCGTTAGTTTTGTTGTCATCATGCGCGACTCCTTTCCGGTAAAACACGGCGAAGCACGCCCGTCAGTGGCTTTTCAAACGACGTTATCAGCAGCCAATATCCGGTTGCCAGTAATACGCTGGCGAGCACATCTGAAAAGAAGTGGTCGCGCAGGTAAACGCGGGAAAGTGCCACAAGGACGATCCACAAGATGCCAGCAAACTTAATCAGGAGCCGTGCTTCCTGCCCCTTTACCAGCGGAATAACTAACGTCAGGAGTGTCAATACAAGGATGGTCGTACAAAACGTGTGGCCACTTGGAAAACTAAACCCGGTGTCTGCAACCAGTTGGTGAACCGGACGTGGTCTGGCAATGACCTGCTTTATCATATCAGCTACCGCTGCACCCACCAACTGAACTGCCCCAAACCACAAACTAATGACCGCATTTCGTTTGATCCACAGAACTACACACAGTAAAGCCGTGAGGCCAATGACAACCGCTGGACTCCCAAGTACCGCCACCCCCTTTAAGATCATGGTGTTAAACGGCCCCACCATCTTTGCAACCATGTGGCTAACACTTCGATCCATCGACTGAAGCCAGGTCATGTGCCCTGAAACACTCACGGCCAGCCCCACAAAACAAACCAATAATAAACTGCCTAACACCTGTTTTTGTCTAACTTTCATTTTGCTCCCCCTTACGGTGCTGCAAGCCCATAATCCCCGCAGGTAGCACCGAAATCACAATAATGGCCACCATAATAAGTTCAAAGTGTGCCTTAACAAACGGAATGTTGCCAAAGAAATAGCCCGCGCCTAAGGCAACTAAGACCCACGTGAGGCCACCAAGGATATTGTAAATCACAAAATCCCGGTAGCGCATTTTACTAATCCCTGCTGTAAACGGAATGAAGGTTCGCACAATCGGAACAAACCGACCAAGAAAAATGGCGCTCCGCCCGTGCTTTTCAAAGAATGCCGCCGTTTGTTGTAAATGTTTTGGATTGATAAAACGACTTAGTTTTTCATTGTGGGTCAAGTACACCCCAAAATGCTCACCAATTTCAAAGTTGATTGAATCACCCAAAATTGCCGCAATGCCAAGGCTGATGATTAACGCCCAAATATTCAGCGAATGACTACTCATCGCCGCTAATGACCCACACAGAAACAGCAGTGAATCTCCCGGTAAAAACGGAAAGACGATAAGACCCGTTTCAATAAAGACCACAGCAAACAAGACCAGGTAAATCCAACCACCAAATTGTCCAATGAGTTGTGGTAACAATTGATTAAGGTTCGGTATTAATGTTGTCGCTAATAAAACAGTCATAAACAGGACCCCTTCTCCTTCAAGTTGTGGTGCTTTAGGTATGTTCAAAGCATAGCGAACCATTACAGTCCGTCCCACTACTAAAAGTTGAAGTAAAACTCAATTTTCTTTAGATTTCCCATGCCAAATGCTGATAAATCAGCAATAAGGCGACTAACCTTTGCGAAGCCTCATCTCAATTAAACCAAAAAAAGTACCCCTAATTGGCAAATATTACTCGCTCAATTAGGGACACTTCGTCGTTCAACCTGTTTTTACCGGTCAGTCGTCGGGTTATCGCCGGCTGACGGTTTTGGTAAATAAACGTTAACGATGGTGCCCTTGGGTTCATTATCGTGAACCTCAAGGCGACCGCCACTTAACTCAACCAGCCTGGCCACAATGGCTAAACCAAGGCCAGTTCCTGGCACCGAACCACGAACCTCATCACTACGATAAAATCGTTCAAAAATGTGTTCCTTATCCGCTGGACTAATCCCGGTTCCCTGATCATAAACCCCAATCACACGTTCACCAGCTGCATTCACTGACAGGGTCAATTCAACCTGACTGTCCTGTGGTGAATATTTAAAGGCGTTCATCACCAGGTTATCAATGATTTGCTCAAGTGCACCGGTATTCCCCATGATTGCCACTGCTGGGGTGATTTTAGCGGCTAACGGATGTGTAAACGTCCTGGTCAGTTTTTGCACGCGCTCCTGTAAGAACCCGCTTAAATCCATTCGGGTCATTTCAAGGATGGACCGATCCGCCCGCGATAGTTGTAACAGCTCGTCAATTAATTGCTGCATCTGACGTGATTCCTCAGTAATGTAGTGCACCGATTTAGGAATAATTTCCGGGTTGGTTTCACCATGTCGTTCAATTAGTTGCGCGTGACTTCGAATGGTCGCGATCGGTGTTCGTAACTCATGGGCCGCATTCATCACGAACAATTTTTGCCGCTCTTGCCGGTCTGCCAGTTGCGTTAAGAGCGCGTTAAAGTTATCCGCTAGTTCGGTCACTTCCGTCGGTCGCTTTGGCACCGGCAACTGCATTGCCCCCGGTTCTTTCGAGGCCATGATGGTTTCCGTCGTTTGTGACAAATTTAAAAGTGGGTCCGTCAGCTTCTTCGTTAACCGCCGAATATACAGCGGCGCAATGACCAACGTCAGCAAGAGCAGCGTCCCCGTGACTTGCATCACGCGGACCAACACCTCAACTTGCGCATTCATTTTTTGCCACAATGTATAATAAATGCCCCGTGCATGCGCCGTTTTTCGATATAAAAACCCGGTTCCCCGCTGATAATACAAGTGGCTCCCAAGCGGAATTTTTGTGGGTTTCGTTTGAAGAAAGCGCTCAGCATGTGGTGAAAAATAGTGTTTCACCTTCGCATCGCCACGTTTGTTATAAACGGACACATAACTCGAACTAACATCTAGCGTACTGTTCCGCCGCCAATTGACCCAATCATCATTACCATCGATCGTCGCCTTTTTAAGGCTGCTCGTGATGTGTGTGGCTGTAACACCGGCTTCTTCGAACAACTGGTGCCCAACAGCGACCACAATGAGTCCACCCATGACAATGGTGATCATGGTCACCATTGTCATTAAATTTCGCGTCATAATGGCAGAACTTGACTGCTTTTTCATTCTCATTTTTTCACCGGTCAATAACGTTTTCAGACAACATGTACCCAACACCACGCACGGTATGTAATAACTTACGTTTTGTGGCGTCAAAATCCAATTTAGTTCTTAAATTTCCAATGTACACATCAAGAATGTTCGGTTGACCATCAAAATCAACACCCCACACACCGTCTAACAGATCTTCTCGTGAGCATGGTTCATTTTGATTAACCAGCAGAACCACTAACAGTTCATATTCGCGTTGCGTTAACGGAATAATCCGGTCGGCTCGTGACACACGTTTCGTTCGCGTATCCACCTGGAGGTCATCAGCTCGATAAACCACCGCGTCACTTGCTCCGCCATTTTTATGACGAAGGGCCACCTCAACGCGTGCCAGCAGTTCTTCCATTTCAAACGGTTTCGTGACGTAATCATCCGCCCCACCGGTCAGCCCGGCCACTTTATCACCAATGTAGTCACGTGCCGTTAACATGATGATGGGCACCTGACTCTCTTTTCTGATGCGACGAAGAACACTAAAGCCATCAAGATGTGGCAACATCCAATCCAGAATGATCAAATCAATCTGATTCCCATAACGACGAAACTCATCCAGCGCTTCCAATCCATCCGTCGCGACAACGACACTCATCTTTTCAAATTCGAGTTCTGTTTTTAATGAATCGGAAAGTCCCGCTTCATCCTCAACCAACAACACCGTCGTCTTCAAGAGCTTCTCCCCTTAACGTGTTTTCCCTTATTTTAACCACAAAAAAAGTCAATTCACAGTCTTTCGGTCAACCTTGATTGCAAATTAACTTCTATCGCTTCGCATGGTGAGTTGCTCAATTTCTTCTGACATAAAGTCACTCCTTCAGGGATTAAAATAAGGGCTAAATTAATGTCACTTAGCATAATCAATCCTGCCGTGGCAAACTAGCTACGGTTATTGAAGGTTTTCTAAAAATTCTTTATTTTACGAATCAGGAAAAGCCCACACAACAAAAAAACCGCCCCTTTGGAAACATAATTTCCAAAAGAACGGTTACTGATTCAACTTTATTTTTTCATCCAAGCCTCTGTTTCACGTGAAACATTAGAGGGTCATCAACTCGGTTGCCTGATCTGGATCTGTATCCAAAATGTGGAAATCGTGTTCAACACCGAAATCTTTTTCCGCCATCATCGAAGCGACCGTTAGATGAGCCAGGCTCTTCATGTTGTTTTCTTGACTCAAGTGTCCAAGAAAAATTCGTTTTGTCCGTTGACCCAGCACTTGCATCAGCGCCGTGGCACCATCTTCATTAGATAGATGACCCGTGTCCCCAAGAATCCGTTGTTTCAGTGACCACGGGTACGCACCCATCCGCAACATTTCCATGTCATGATTACATTCAAATAAATACGCATCCGCATTTTTAATCACGCCGGCCATTCGTTCCGAAACATACCCCGTGTCTGTCAAAATCACAAAGGATTTTCCGTCATGGTGCAGCTCATAGAATTGTGGATCAACGGCATCATGTGACACAGGGAAGCTCTGTACATCCAAATCACCAAGAGACTGAATTTCACCAGCTTCAAGTTCAAACTTTTGGTCCAACGGGATGTTGCCAATTTTGCTGCCCATTGCCGCCCACGTTTTTTCGTTTGCGTACACATTGACCCCGTATTTGCGAGCCAAGACGCCAACACTCTTGGCATGGTCCGTATGTTCATGCGTCACAAATAAACTATCAACATCATGCAGATCACGACCGATTTCATGCATGAGCCCATCAATTTTTTTACCTGAGAGACCTGCGTCAACCAAGATTTTATGTTCTGGTGTCTCAATGTACGTTACGTTCCCAGCACTGCCGCTTGCTAAGACGCTGATCTGCATGCGATCCGTTGCCACCGTCGATGCCGCTACTTGCGGCTTACTTAAATCAATCACTGAGCCATCTCCACTTTTTATTCCCGAATAGAAAAACTACCACCCATCGTAACACGAAATGAGTGGTAGTTTTAGTGTCTCAACTTACATTATTAATTTCCGGTTGTCGTGACCGCTTGATTCGTTTTCGTTGTGCCCCCGGTTGAGGCAGATGATTCACTTGAAGCCCCGCTATCGGTAACCTCGGTGGTCGAGTCCGCCGATTTCATCACAGCACCAGTAAATGCGTTAACCCGTTTGATAACCACATTACCTGTGCTCTTCGATTTAAGCGCCACAAACCATGTTGGTACATAAACATTATTATTCGTCACCTTGAGCAACCGTGAGTACGCTAACTTCGACCACACGACCTTCGTGTTGTTTGCCAGCTCGTTATATTGATACAACCAAATCAACGCCTTTTGTTGGCTAATCGTCGTCGTCTTTTCACGCAGCGTCTTTGCCTGAACAACATAGCTCTGCGTGTAGCTTAGCACCTGCTCCTTCGCGCCCACCCGAAACCGCAATTGCCCAGATGGTGCCATGATCGTGCCAGATGGGAGCTTTTGAACATACACAACTTCATTCTCAGAGACTTTTGACAACTCCGGACTATAAACATATTCATCACCAGCCACGACGTTTGTCGGGTTCTTAATGAAACGATTCAACGCCACCTGGGTGGAACCCTTGGTCACCGTCAACGTTTGGTGTAAATAACTCGTCAGTTCGGTTGAATTAAACCGGACATCTTGGTAACTCAAGTTAGCAGCACCAGCACGTAACTTTTCTAGCCCTGGTTTTGTCGAGACGTAATAACCTTCAGCCTCTTTTGTCGAAGGGGAGGAAAAAGTAATGCCATCGTCCCTCATTTCATGAATGATGGTTGATGCGTCATTACCGGTGTGTTGCGCTGATTCTGTAACGGTTGAATCACTCTTCTGCCATGAAACGAACAAAAAGATGTCGATCGCCACAAACGCGACAATGAAAATCCACTGAATCTTACGAAAATCCATGGAACCGCCCCTCCCTTCTAATTTTGTTGGTTGGTCAAAACATCTTGATAGGCCTGCCACTTGCCATTCAGGTAGACGTAATACGTTGGTTGTAAATCAACGACCTGTTTGGAATCGTAATTATTTTCCCATTCATAGCCCAAAACAATGTCCTTAATTTTATCGCCGTTCACACCCACAGCAGCAAGTTGGTCCAAAACCGTCTGGGTTGCCGGTAACGTTTCCGTACTGTTTGAATCCGTTGGCAACGGGACCTGTAAGTTCGTCAGCGTAAAGTTGATCTCTTCAGTTCCAGCCCGTTTGTTCTTAACCTGAACGGCACCAAAGTCGGTTTGGTTGAAAATTGGAAACCCTTCAACGTATGACCGGTACGTCACCTGCCGACCATTATCTTCATTATTGAAGTACCGAATCGAGTCCAGGGTCAACCCAGTGCTGGTTAAACCGGAGAAACTCTTCTTCAGATTATTGCCAAGGTCCTTCGTGATGTGATTATTGGCATTGTAATCTTCAAACGTCGTGGCGCCCGTCTTATCCGTCACCGTTAACCGTTTGTACGACCCATCAAAGTAAATCGTGTGACCATTGCTTCGCCGGACGTTAACTGAACTCGCCTCACCAGCGTTTAGCAGCGTAGTCACAAAGAAACTTTCATTTTGCTGACCGACTAAGTAACTGTACTTAGCAACCTTTACGGGATCCGTATAACACGTGAGCGTGTGATCCTTGTAAACGGTCTGTGTCACCGGATAACGTTGATCCGCGTCCGCCAGCACTGTTCGTATTTGTTTTAACTGTTGGTGTGCAACAGAGATCTGGTAAATCGCCTGGTTATCGTCGTTCAACAGATACATTTCACCGGGCTTAGTCGTTGAAAACACAATGCGGGAGAACCGGGCGCTCGTTGACATCAGTACCTGCTGGTTATATGAATCGTTGAAAATTGATCGTCCGATATTATCCGCGTAGTTCAGTTGAACCATGTTTTTCTTTGCCAACAACTGCTCGTAAGTCTTCTTATCCCCCTGGCTAACCTTCCGAAAATTCGTCATTCGCCAGTTCTTGATTTCATTACGAATCGTTGTGACCAGGTTGACCTTCGGATTATAAATCGAAGTCGACTGCCCGGACTTGTTGGTGACAATCACTTGTGTTGGTAAATAGATGTCCGCGAGTGTCCGGGTCGTCACCGTCGATCGCGTGGTGCTTGTCGCAGTTGTTGTGCGTGACCGGTCATAACGTGCTGGGTTTGTCCAAATGACGAGGGAAAGGCCAACACTAATCAACACCAGTACAAACAGTGTCATCGGTAAAATCCCGTGTTTAAGTTTAGTCCACATCCCAATCATCCTCCTCGTCAAACTGCTCGAACGGTAATGAAATGTAGAACGTAGAACCCTTTCCTTCGGTACTGTCGACCCAAATCCGTCCGTTCAGCATTTGAATGACTTCCTTTGAAATGGCCAGTCCCAATCCAGTCCCACCTTGTGCCCGGGCCCGGGCTTTATCAACCCGATAGAACCGGTCAAAGATGTGACTGATGTCTTTACGTGGAATCCCTAACCCCTGGTCAGAAATACTCATGATTACTTGGTTATGCGTCTCTAACAGCCGACACGTAATTGTGCCCCCATCTGGTGAATACTTGATCGCATTATTCATGATGTTATCCACCACTTGGGTGAACCGGTCTGTATCAATTTCAACCCACAGATCTTTATCCGTAAAGTCTCGTTCAATGTGATACTGCTTTTGGGGATTGTCATCCGTTTTAAGCATCATGTCGAACCGGTCTAGAATGTAGTTGAATAACTCATTCAAGTTGACCGTTTCCATCTCTAACTTTGTCGTTCCAGAATCCATCCGACTCAAGGACAGAAGGTCATTCACCATCCGAATCATCCGTTCAGTTTCGTCCTGTGCCACATGGAGAAAGTTTGGAGCCACTGCTGGATCTTTCCAAGCACCATCTACCAATGCGTCAATGTACGAGCGAACGGAGGTCAACGGTGTCCGTAATTCATGGGACACGTTTGAAACGAATTGACGCCGATCAGCTTCTTCCTTTTGTTGTTCAGTAACATCATGCAACACACACACCAAACCAGAAATGAAGCCTGATTCACGTTGAACCAGCGAGAACGAAGCATGTAAGATCAAGTCTTGACCCTCATGGGAAAAATCAAGCGTCATTTCGTCCTGATCCTCTAACAACTCACGGAGCGTATACCGATCGCGAATGTTTAAAACATCAAGTAATGACGCATTTTCTGCCTGTTCTTCATCAACGTCCAAAAATTCACGGGCTGCTGAATTGATGATGTTGATATTCCCGCGCCGATCCGTTGAGATAACCCCATCACTCATGTGGGCCAACACAGAATCCAACCGGCGGCGTTCCGCCTCCGTTGATTCTTGAGCCTCTTCCACCCGAACAGACAGGTTATTAACGGCACTAGCAAGCTGGCCTAATTCATCGGTTCCATAGACCCGAACCTGTCCAGAGTAATCTCCCTGTGCAATTTGAACCGTTTGTCGTTTCATTTCATCAATCGGCCGCGTTATTGCCCGGGAAATAACGACCGACATAATCAGGCCCAAAACGATGGCAATTAGGGCCGCCGACAGGTAAATCAAGGTGATGCTGTTCACACTTTGATAAACGCCTTCCAATGAGGCCCGGATGTATAAGACCCCCACTAGGGAGTTCCCATTTCCACCAGAAGAACTCATTAACGGAATGATTGAAACGTAGTAGCGTGTGTTATCCCGCGTGTCGTACACATCACGCTGGTAAGAACGGTTATTATAGATGGCATTCTTGATGTTATTATCCGTGGTCTTTTGACCGACCACCGTTTGATCATTAACGTTACTCGTGCCACGCACCGTTCCCTTACTGTCGATCACCCGGATCTCAGTAATGTTCGAATTATTCACGTCAGACAAAATACTTTTAATGCGGCTATTTGCGGACGACGTATTGTTTCGAACCAGTTGATCCGACAAGGAATTTTCAATGTACGTTGGTAACTGAATCTGTTGTTTGAAGCTACTTAGGTTCTGTTGCTCCAATTGGCGGACGAAAAAAGCCCCGACGATTTCCAGCGTAATCAGTAACATCAGGGCAAACACAAGCGCTATTTTAAAATTTATCGATTGAAAAAAACGAATCTTCTTATTCACAGTCAGGATTACTCCACTTTTACACTAATCTGTTTCAGGGTTGCGTAAGTAGTACCCAACCCCACGACGAGTGACTAACCATGTCGGATGACTTGGTGTATCCTCCACTTTTTCACGTAATCGCCGCATGGTTACATCGACCGTCCGGACATCACCAAAGTAATCGTAGCCCCAGACCGTTTGCAATAAATGTTCCCGGGTCATGACTTGACCAATGTGCTGGGCTAAGTAATGAAGAAGCTCAAACTCACGGTGCGTCAATTCAATGTCTTCCCCACGTTTTGAAACCATGTAGGCATCGGGATCGATTTTTAAATCGCCGACTTCAATCACATTGGATTCAGCCTCAGCATTGTTGGCATTCTTAACCACAGTATCTTGCCGACGTAAGTTTGCCTTTACCCGCGCCACTAATTCTCGATTTGAAAACGGCTTGGTAACATAGTCATCGGCCCCAAGTTCTAAGCCCAAGACCTTGTCAATTTCAGAATCCTTTGCCGTCACCATAATGATTGGCGTCGTGTGCTTTGTCCGAACCTGCCGGGCAACCTCCAATCCGTCAACTTTTGGCAACATCAAATCTAGTAAGATCAAATCAGGGTCTTCTTCGTCAACCTTAGCAATGGCTTCTTCACCATCAGCTGCGGTCACAACTTCGTACCCCTCTTTTTCTAAATTAAATTTGATGATATCAGAAATTGGCTTTTCATCATCAACCACTAAAATTTTACTCATTTAATAACTTCCTCCACCGAAGTGCGTATTTAAATACGAAAGACTAAGGCTCGTTACCGCTTCATTTAAGGGTAACCTTACATATTATAGCACAGACCACCTGTGGCTTAATCCTGATGAATCCCCGCCATTCGCCAATTGTTTCAAAAAATGCGTGCAAAGTGATGATGGACATGCTATGATATCTAAGTTGCTTTTAGTAGTTCCATGGTTCCTACTGGCACATCCAGTTTCATCGCAAAAAAGTTCAGGCTTTTTTCAAAAAATTGTTGTCAGATAAATAACCATATGATACTATATAAAAGTTGAATTGATATGGATCGCTAGCTCAGCTGGCAGAGCAACGGACTCTTAATCCGTGGGTCCAGGGTTCGATCCCCTGGCGATCCATCAAAGACTATTAACCAGCTTTCACGAAGCGTTATAAACGCCGTGGTTGCTGGTTTTTTTTGTACTTTCTGACTTCATTTGCTTTCACTGAATTTCATCAAAATAGAGCCAAATAGGTAGCCAGGGGTAGCCAAAAGGGAAGTTAGCCGATCACGTCTAATCGTTGATATAGCAGCATTTACCGGCTTACATCAAGTAGCAAGGGGAAGCCAATTTCAAGAACCAAGCAAAAACTAATAAAATGAACCTGTGTTGGGCCTAGGCTGTGTGTCTTTAATGATGCACAGCCTTTAATTTATGCTACATCAATAATCTGTTCCTAACCTCTGTTTAATGCCTAGGGGTAGCCAAGTCTACATGTCAGAATCCTTGATACATATAAGTTTATAGGCTTCTTTTTTCAAAAGGGAAGCCAAACATACATAAGATGAGCGGATGTACCTAATAAGCGCTTCTTTAACGTCAGAGAACTGTGGATTGATCCTCTTTAGAATGAGTGGCCACTGTGTCAAGTTCTAACAAAACCCTAAACAGACCTCATTAGGACAAATAAATAGACATGCTACAATGTGACACACCTAAACCTCATTCGTTAAATCAAACATAAACGCTTCGGAGAACTCCATCAGCGCTTGTTTCTTTTTGCGGTAATATGCTGTTTCACTGTAGCCTAAGCTAACCTGCACCTGAACCGTCAGTGACTCCACCACTATTAAGATACCGGCTTGTGAGTAATGCTTGTGCTTCATCCGTACATAGCTCTAAAGCAAACTTGATTTCACCTAACTCCCGCTGTGCATCAACTTGCTTAATTAAACGATCCTCTACATGGCTACGAGTATCTTTAGCGTGAGGCATTCCATTTGGTACCACTGAGTGAATATCAGATAACCGTGCATGTGCTAAGCGGATCAATCGCGGTATTTTCTCTAATTCTGCTTTGGCTATGGCAATGGTCTTCTTTTCATAAGTTGCTGTACTCATCATTTATATTCCCCTGTTAATAGCCTCTATATGCTTGAGTAAATTGAATCAGTGCCTGTTTCTTGTAGTGACTGAACTGTGTTGCGCCGTATCCTGATGAAATCTGAACAGATATGTTGCTTGGCTCCGTAGCATCAAAGTACAAGGCCGTTAATATGGCTTTACATCTATTAGTGCATAACTCAACGGCTCGTTTAATCTGAAAGAGCTCTACTTGTGCATCCACACGTTTCACCATCCGCAATTCAACCATGTTAGTGGAACTACGCTGGTGTGGCATATCATCGCAGTTTATTGACCGTAATTCAGAATATGTATACCCCGCCTGCCGCATTAGTTTACTAACTTGCTTCAATTTATGCCGTGAGTAATTTACTGCGTCCTCGATATAGCTCTTCTCATAATGCTCAGCCATAGCCACCACCGCCTTTTATAATCTACTTCATAAGTATACATTATTTAGACTTATTGTTTACTTTTTGTTCAAACAAAAAGAGCTTCATCAGCTCTAATATTTCGGATGTTAGGTTTTGTCAGGTAGTACGTACCCCAACCACAAGCTTTTTAATTCGTGCTGTCAGAACATTACAACAACCATTAGCCGTCTCATCATCCAGTTTAAAGTGTACAGAATTAAGGTTTTTACGTTATTTTAACGGTTTATTTTTTCTTGAAAAACGAATTTATTGTGAGCGGGGGTCCACACCGTTGTGCATGTTCTTCACCTGAAAGTTCAGACCATAGGGGGCTGTGCTGCATGTTTCTCTTGATAGTATATATTATCGATCGATATTATTTACTAGTAATCAAAACAAAAAGGCTGAATCAGCCTTAAATGTCAGTTGCGCTTATTCATAACCTCACACACTTCATTCTGTCTCTGCAGACAGCGTTGTTACTGTGCTGTACGGGGATGAAATACTTTTGTGGGTCAACATACCAGAGACCGCTTAAGGTAGTCACAATCGCCTGTACTACGTAGCCAACTGGTCTCAGAATTGATTGGTGGTGCATCCCCAGTCTGCCTTGCATTAGTTGCCACTTCACCTAAAGCAAACTTCCATGATTCTTGGCATTTATTGGTGCGCGAATTGTCAAATCAAGTGCAACACCCGCTGATGGTAGACTTCATCTGGTGTTTGCCAGTTAAGACATTTTCTTGGGCGTTGATTAATTTTATTGATGATGTGCTTAATTTCTTGGGCAGAATAATTGTTTAAGTCAGCTTTTTTGGGGAAATACTCACGAATTAGACCATTGGTGTTCTCATTTGTACCACGTTCCCATGGCGCATGCGCATCAGGAAAGTAGAACTCAACTGACCGTTGGTCAGTGATCTGTGCGTGTTTAGCAAATTCCGAACCACGATCTGGCGTAATACTGC